>JACMMM010000665.1 GCA_014379065.1 Saprospiraceae bacterium | reverse complement strand
TTCTTGAAACACCGCATAGGTCCCTTCAGGCCTTTTCGTTGCCAACCCGGACTAACTCAAAACTCCTCCTGTCTCCGCAACTTGGAAAAAACCTTTTGATCAAAGTAGTAAACCCCAACGACGTAGCCTTTTGCCTCGTTGCCCGAGTACAGTTTTTCCTCTTCCGTGAAATCCTTGTCGTAATAGGGATAACCGAAGCGGATGGCAGGCTCGTCATTTACAATGGTTTCAAAAGAACTATAACCTCCAGCGGACATGAAAATGGGTTTCGGCAAGTTTTTTTCGGCCCAGGCATGGGCTGTCTCGTAGGCATCGTCTTGAGCCTGACGGAGACGTTTTGCACCAGTATTTATTTCCCAATGCCGCATCAATTCAGGGATATTCATCGCGCCCAACTTAAAATTAAGCGACAAGATCATCTGTTCTCCCTGCATGCCCGCGCCTGTTTTCCAATGGGTGGAGGGTATGATATCCTGGTATCGGTGGTGGAATTCCTCGGGTTCCAGCAGTTCGATGAAAATACTGGTTTGGGCCCTGCCCGGCTTTTTGTCCAAAACAGATTTTAGGATTTCAAGGGTCTGTTTCCGAAAGTCGGGAGTAGGTTCGCCATAAACCTGAATGTACGCAGCGCTGTCAATAACCCCTACTGATATGTTTCCCAAGCCTTTGGCTTTCAACAATTTAAATAGTTCCCGGGCCTCGGCAACGTCTTTTTTTGCGCGCTCGTGGGCGGCCATTACGGTGGTAGAGTCAAACCCCGCGCTCTCCGTGCCTTTGTACCAATCCAGCAAAAATTGCACATCCGGGTCTGCTTTGTCACCGATGACGGCTTGCTTGTTGCCTTTGTACTGGGCCATCACGTCGAGCATTTTCAGGTTGGAATTCAACACCTGAAATTGTCCGGGAAACATGCGTTCCAGTTCCGTTTCAACATTTTTTTTGGCTGGCGTTTTTTTGCGAAAACAACCGAAAAGCGTGAACGCGAGAATGGCTACAATCAATAAGAACAGGCCGAGAATGGAGCCGAGGATAATTTTTATCATTTTTTCGTGCGTAAAACGTGGTCTGACGACTCCAAGTCGTCTGACCACTAGATTTGGACATTATGTAGCAATACGAAGGTTACTCGGCAGACGACTTTGAGTCGGCAGACGAGGTGGTGGTCATTTACTCCCACTATAAAACGTGAGCACATTTTCCCCAATAATGAAATAACCCTCGCCACCATTCTTGTCTTCAATGACTTGTTCGCCGATAAACGTGAGCACTTTTTCCCGCTGTTCGAGCGGAAGTTTGGTGATGGCTTCCCATTTCTCCGGCGTCGGTATGTCCACGATGACCAAGGCGTCGCCACCCGCAAATTCCCACCACATATCGAAATGGGCATCGGGGCTTTCGTAATAGATGGTGCCGCCACGCCCATAATCGCCGTAGCGCAGTTTGGGGTTTCCCTCTAATCGGAGCCGTTTAGGTTTGTCGCCAGCGTATTTGGCGACCCGCTCCACGAGTTGTCGGATATTTTCTACAAATTTCATAGATACATCAAGCCAAACCGCAATGTCGCGTGTAGATTTGCCCACTTCGAGGTGCATGCGGACCAGGTTACGCAATAATTCAGTTCTGGCCGCTTCCATGAACTGTTTTTGCCTTCCATCAAAATATTCCTCCGCCATTTTCTCGCCTTCCCGCTCGGCTTTGGCGCGTTCTTCTTTTGCTGCGTCAAGTTCCTTCATCACTGCTCCGCGTTCTTTCATCAGGGCAGCATTGGCCTTGTCAATGCCTTTGAGGGAATCTTTCATGCTCTTTTCCATCATTTTGGAAAATTGCTTTTGTTGTTCCGCTACGATCTCTGTTACCTGTTTTTGAACGGCGGCAGCGATACGGGCTTCTTCTTCTTGTTTTGTCATTTCAAAATTTGATTTTCACAAAAATACTCCCTGCGATGAGGGCAAAAAACACGATTCCTATACCTACGATGTACACCGTACCAATGCCCGGGCCTTGTTCACTGTGTCCTCGCAACCCAGCTTCCAAAACGTAATGCCCGCCCACGAGACAGACGATCCATACCCGCAGCAGCAACCAGTTTTTTTCGACACTGGGAAAATACCAGAGCAAAAAAGTGAGCAGCACGAAGAGTGGCACCCAAAGGAACAGGTTTTCTAAAAAATTGTCGAGGCTGTGCGGGGGCTGCGCATTGGCTTTTGCCAGCCATCCGGCCACCAGGTATAAAGCAAGCCACAATATTTCCGGGCCAAAAACCCAGTTTACTAGGGATGATTTTTCCATTTTGTATTTGTTGATTGGTGTTGAATGGTTCACGCAGATGTAACGCAGATAAATTTCACAGATGTAACGCAGATCATCGGGAGGTTAAGCACAACACTTCTGTGTGAAATCTGCGTGGTCCATCGGCGTAACATCTGCGTGAAATGCAAATTAACGCCAGTTCGCATTTTTCAAAAGCCACAAAAGCCAACACAGCACGAGGCCATAAAATCCGTACAAGACAATGCTTGCGACACGGTAGTTTCCAACATATTGAAAATAGGAAACCACTCCAGATACAACTAAAAAAACCAGCACCACAGCTCCGGTATTCATCTTGTTAGACCATCGCGCATCTCGCGCAGTGTCGGGCAGGAAGAAGAGCGTTCCCCAGCTGTAAATCATTAATGCTGTTATTCCCAATTGGAAATAGTAGAGTAGTTTGAACATAATAATTTATTTCATATCAGGCTTCAAGATCACAAACATCAAAACAAAAAGCCCATATCCCAACAGCGGAACGGCAGGTATCCAAGCCATGGCCGAGGCAATGCTTGGATGGCCGTGATGGTACAAGTAGTAACTGGTGGCCATCCAGCCGCAAAACACCATGGTGATCATGCTGAGTGACCCATTGCTGGTCATACTGGGATTTCTGATGTAGTCAGAAAAAATAAAGTAAAGGGCGACGAGGATGCCGATGCCGTCCACGGCCAAAGCGAGCATATAGTGCCAGGACATAGGTTTTATTTTTAGATTGTTTTGAATTTGGTGTGCTTTAAAAAGGTCAAATGGAGTCTATTGGTGCTTTTTTATCCAATTGTCCAGCGTTGAAATGCAGTTGAATTTCGGCTTTTTCATCTCGGAAGGTTCCTCAAATGCAGCCCGCACTTCGCGCACCGCAGGGCGATAATCGGTGCCCATTCCCTCGAATTTATCCACAGCTCGAAGCATCCGCTCTACCTCCCACGAAAATTGATCCTCATAAAAATGGTGCGCTTCAGAAGCTTCCCGAATTTGCCGCCGGATCCAGTCTGCCAAGGATAGTACCCCCGTATTGACCGGTGCGAGAAAAAGGGTTTTGTCGTCAACATCGTTGGATGCAAGAAAATTAAAGACTTCCAAAGCCCCCTTGTTTTCGAGCAATCTTACCAATTCTTGCTGCCAACCAGGGTTGGTCTTGATTTTGGCTACGGCTTTTTCGCGTACGTCGGCGTCGTGATTGGCATCGGTATAGACCAAAATTTGGGACATGTTTTTTGTTACATCGCAAGTTTCAATCGAGTTCATGTGATCCTGATGGTATCGGTCCTGATCCGCTTGCATGCCTTCCAAACGACGCACAGAGTTTTGGTTGGATTCGATGACCCAGCCGATAATTCCCGCGCCTACGCCCAACATACCCAGGCCAAAAACCACCATCAATGGGATCTTATACGCCGCCATGGGGACGCCCATTCGTAAGCCATCGTTGAGCAAAATTGCTGCACTGACAATCAAGACCAGTGGAACAAGTACCGGGGCAAATCCAGAGAAAATTTTGAAAACTGCTGCTGTTGCGCCGGGTTCGCCCTTGAACAGCGCACTCAAGGCCGCCGTGATTACAGCCGCCAACAAACCAGCCGCTACGATCAGAAATCTAGTGCCCTTGCTCGGAGAAACCCAGTCAAAACCGCCTTTCGAGCCTATGGCAATGGCCACAACCGTCATGCAGCCTAAGAAAAGGAGGTTGAAAATGATAATGCCCCAAGTATAGCCCATCACGGCATCGCCGCCGCGCGGAGGCTCTTTTCCGATCACAGTAATACCAAACAAAAGAAAAAACAGGGTCGCAAGCGCGAGGAAAATGTTGCCAAGAATGGTCATGGTGTGTGAAAGTCAAATCAGTATGCGGCTGCTTCGACGGACAATTTTACGACATGGTTTTGAAAGATAAAAAATTCCCTTCATGCACAAATTGAATAATCAAGCCATGGCTGAGTTGTTGTAGTAAATCGAAGCGGGTTTTACAGATTCTTTACATCCTTTTACACGCGCGTTGAAGTTTCTGCGAGACGCTTCGATACTTTTGCAACATCATTTTCAATCAAATATATCCAAAATAAAATCACCAATAAATGAAGGAGCATTACACCCACAAGCAACGCTTCTCCCTATTGTTATTATTCGTTTTTGTCACTTTTTGCAGCAGACAAGGCAAAACACCTTTAACCAAAAACAGCATAAGTGAGTCCAATACAAATCCTGCTGAACAAATAAAAATTTATGGCTCCGTGCCCGACCCTTTTTTGGATGGACAGATAAGCCAGTATGTTCGCCGCATATTTCAGGATAAAAACGGAAACCTTTGGTTGGGCACAAATGGCGATGGCGTTTGCCGTTACGATCCCGCCAAAGGCGGGCTTACCTATTTTACGACGACAGAAGGGTTCGGCGGCCATGCGGTAAGGGGTATCGTAGAAGATGCAAGCGGAAATATTTGGTTCGCCACCGATGGCGGTGTTTGTCGCTACGATGGCAGCCGGGCAAATTATCCTTGCAATAACAATAGTTGCAAACATAATATGCAAACAGAGAAAGGATATAACGAACACAGTAAAGAGCTCGCCAAGTCCTTTATCAATTATACCATGAAGGATGGCCTCGGCAGTGATCAAGTTTGGAGCATTTTAATAGATAGAGATGGACACGTTTGGTGTGGGACAGAGGGCGGAGCCGCTCGCTTCGATGAAAAAAACTTGCCTACCGGACAGGCGGGATTTACCAGCTTCCCGATTCCTGCGGCTGATCTTAAAGATTACCCCAATGCTTATCCAGCCCCAAAATTGATTAATTGTATCGTTCAGGATAATACCGGAAATATTTGGTTCGGCTCCAATGGCAACGGTGCCTACCGTTACGATGGCACGACTCTAACCAATATTTCAGAGAAAGATGGTCTCTGCAATAATGTTGTCCAATGTATTCTAGAAGATAGAAACGGAAATTTTTGGTTCGGCAGCCGATTCGGAGGCCTGAGCCGTTATGATCCCAGCACGGGTGGGTTTACCAATTTT
>JACMMM010000664.1 GCA_014379065.1 Saprospiraceae bacterium | reverse complement strand
TCAGATTGAAATTATATTCCTGTAGGCCTTTAACATTAAATTGAGCGGTTACAACGTTGCCCAGACTCGCATATTGGTTAAATGTTGTAGTAATATTAAAGGTAGCTGGCGCAAATCCAATCCAACTTGGCCAAAAGCCCGCGATGACAGGGCCTGGTTGAGAGGTAGATGAAACAGCATAACCATATTGTATTTGTTCAATATACCTGTTAGAATTTGCCTTACGGCGAAAAGTGATAGTTATTTCCACCGGGACGCCGACAGTAGCCAGAAAGCGCTTGTTCGGTTCAAAGTTCGTTGTATTTTGCTGGGCTACCCCCCATCCATAAGTCACATTGGCCGGGGAAGCGTATAGAACCGCACGTTCTGAACATGCTCCGCCCTGACCGGGTACCGTGACAACAATAGTGTCCCCCACGGCAGTAACATAAGTCCATTGTGCCTTTATTTCACTCAGGCTGATAAAAAAAGTAAATACCAGCACCGCCATTGCGCCTGCATTTTTGTTGAAATTGAAAAAATTTCTCATTGTTAGCATTGTTTGTTTGTGTGAATGTTAGCAGTAATTTATTCCTTTCTCGCTGCGCTTGGTTTTACCACCTAATGCAGTTCGTCAGGTAGTTTTAGTTATGTATTCAGAGTAGTCAGGTTAATTCCGGGCAATCGTCTTACTGTCCACTGAGCCCTTTGAATAGGCAAGTCCGGCGTTTTGATCAACAGGCTGCCAAGCAGGAGCATTCAAAATGATCACCCGGGCATTGCCTTGGGTAGTCAAACTGACATTGGAGGAGCATTCGAGGCTAAATATTTCTACGGTACCCTTATGAATCACGGGATAGCTGAAAGTGCTGGTAGAGACATCGGGAATGACTACGCTGGAAAACTCATCCGGTACGCGACCTTCTTTCCAGTTGGTGGGGCAATTCCAGTCGGTGCTCCTGCCAGGGGTGCCGCCTTTCCAGGTGGCCGTTCTTTGCGCACTGAGGGAAGTTTGAAATCCAAAAAGAACAAGGATTGTGGTGGCGAAAAAAAAGGATGCGTTTTTCATAGTTGTTGAATATTTAGTGATGGGACAAAGGTGATGGCGCATGGCAGGCGAAGCCGGGTAATTGCGTTTCAAAAACCGGTAATCTGGTTTCATACAGGCAAAAAAAACGGGTAATTTCGTTGCATGCAACGAAATTACCCGTTTGGTATAATATTGATTGTCAGTTATTTGCGGGTTGTGCTCGGTGCTTCCCCAAATTCTTCCTGGTACAATTTTGAAAAATAAGAAGGGTCTTTAAAACCCACTTGCCAGGCGGCCTCTGCCACGTTGGCGGCGCCACTTTCGAGCAGTGATTTGGCCTTGTTCAGGCGATGTGAGCGGATGAGGTCAGATGGCGCGATGTCGGTCAGGGCCTTCATTTTGCGGAACAACTGCGAGCGGCTCATCCCGATTTTCTGGCAGAGTTGGGGCAGGCCGAAATCCTCGTGGTGGTATTGGGCGTCTATTATGTCGCGTACTTTTTGCAGGAAACTGTCTTCCGGATCAACGGGAACCGCATTCGGCTCGGATTGCAGGGGTGTCAGTACATTTTGCTGGTATTTCAATTGCAGTTTACGCCGCGATTCGAGCAGATTCTCCAGGGTCACCAGCAATTCTTCCTGATGAAAAGGTTTGGAAAGATAAGCATCGGCGCCGCGCCGCAGTCCGGCAAGGCGGCTTTGCACATCGGCTTTGGCCGTAAGCAGGATAATGGGGATATGGCTCGTGCGTTCGTCGTTTTTCAGCGTTTCCACCACCTCAAAGCCATCTTTGATAGGCATCATCACGTCGCTCACGATGAGATCGGGCACGGTTTCGAGGGCTTTTTCGATGCCTGCCTGGCCGTTGTAGGCGAAATCGAGGTTAAAATGATCTCTGAGGCATGCACCAAGGTATTCTACCACATCAGGGTTGTCTTCAATAAGAAGTATGTTGTGCCTATCAGGTTCATTGACAACGGATGGCACATTGATTGGTTTTTTGATACTTGGGACTTGCCAGTTTTCGGCGCCTTTTTCTTCAAGGGCACTATTATTCGTGACCGGTAATTTCACGAAAAATGTACTTCCCACGCCAACCTTGCTTTCCACATTGATTTCTCCACCCATGGCCTTGACCAGTTCGCGGGTCAGGGAAAGCCCAATGCCTGTCCCGCCCGCTTTGGCGTGCTCCTGATTCCTGGCCTGGAAAAACCGCTCAAATAAATGTGGCAGTTCTTCCGGCGGAATGCCTGCGCCGGAATCCGCGACCGAGATTTGGAGCCATTTATCCTTCAAATCAGCCCGAAGGATCACCTTGCCACCGGAAGGCGTGAACTTGACAGCGTTGGACAAGAGATTGTGGATGATCTGTAAAAAACGCTCGGGATCGTAGTCCATCACGATTTTCGCTTGTTCACTTTCCACCCGAAGCATCAGGTTTTGCGCGTTGGCCAGTGAATGCAGGCTCTCAGCAATATACCGGATAAACGTCAAAATATCGCCCTGTATGTAGTTCATTTTCAGGGTATTCGACTCCAGTTTTGCCAAATCGAGGATCTGATTGACGAGCCGCAGGAGGTTTTCACCGCTGCGTTTTATAAGACCGAGTTTGTTGTGTTTGGGCTCGTCCTTCTCCTCTTTGGCCAACTGCTCGCTCATACCCAGAATCACCGTCAGCGGTGTTCTGAATTCATGCGTGATATTGGTGAAAAATCGGCTTTTGAAATCATCCAGTTCCTGCAATCGCAGCTTTTCCTGCTCGGAAAAACGTTGACGAAGCAGGTATTGATAATACCACCAAATCACAGCAATTGCCATTGCGAGGTACATCCCGTATGCCAACCAGGAATTCCACCAGGGCGGGCGAATGGTAAAACGCAATTCGGCTGGCTGCTCGCTCCAGGTGC
>JACMMM010000663.1 GCA_014379065.1 Saprospiraceae bacterium | reverse complement strand
TACAAAATCAAGAAAAGGGCTGGGTTGATTCAATTTGGGTAGCCAGCCTCGCAAAGATTGTTTCATAGCAGAGACCAGAATTTTTTCCAGCCTATCGAGCCTCAGGGTGTCGCGCTCAGACCGTTTGCAAAGCAACGGGGTGATTTCATCTACGCCGATTTCTGTGGCTTTTTCTAAAAACCATTCCAGACGTTCCATTTGCTTGGTAGGCGCAATGGCAATGTGGAGCCTCGCGGGGCGCAGGGTTGGAGCGGCGGTTCTTGAAAGGATGCGGGCAAGCACTTGTCGCTTGCCCGCATCTGCTAATTCGGCTTCGTAGAAAAAGCCTTTTCCGTCGGTGATTTGAAGGAGCTCGCCCGTTTTTTTGCGCAATACGCTCACCAAATGGCGGCCTTCTTCCTCTTCAAAAACAGCAAAGCCATTTTCTATTTTTTGGGTATAAAAAAGTTGGTTCATCGTCGGAAAGTAGTTTCTCACTTCCGGGTTTTCAACTCGGCTAGGACGAACTGACCTACCTCATTACCACATTTCAAGCCACATTCGTTGCCACGACGGTAGTGAATGCCTCCATATAGACGGCTTACGCCAACTTCTTCAGCAGCCTTGTTGAACGATGGGAAAGTGCGCGGTTCGATGCCAAACTCAAGTTCTGTACTATCAGTAAAGGAAAAATTATCCCCGAATAATCCTGTCAATACCGCAGCCGAAGCCATTGAAATGGTGCTATGTCCGCTTGTGTGCTCGGGGAATGGCGGCGTCTGAATCAGTGGCTGCCAATTTTGGTCAATGTACTGGTTGATATACGACTCAGGGCGAATCAGGTTGGTTTTGTACTTGGTATCCCAGCAAGCGATGAAACCATCGGCGATTGCGCAGGCTACTTTGACATACGCCTCAGCAGAATGAATGATATCGGCATTGGCTTTGCGACATGCGTGGCCTACAATATTCATCCAATGGCCGCCGGGGCTGATTTTTTTCTTGGCAAAAGCGACGTGGCCGCTCACTTCCATGGCAAAGGGATTGTCGTCCCAGTACCATGCAGTAGCTTCGTTTTCAGGATTTTTTGCATTTACAATGTCATGCACTTCAAGGGCCTGTTTGTAAAAGTCGCTTTTTTTATCGGTACTAAATGGTACAGGCGGGTCGCCTTTGAATTGGCTGGCGGAGTCCATCACCCAAGGACGAATTTCAGGCCAGTGTGGTTCCAGCGCGTCGCCATAGGCAGGAGGAGTAGGCCTCCAGCGGGCCGGGCTTTCCACGTCAATGGTGAACTTTGGTGCGCTGCGAATTTGTGCATAGTTGTCCTTTTTTGACCAAGTCAGAATGTGTTTTGCCACAGCCTCACCATAAGCCATCGAGCGGTCGTACACTTCTTGGGGCATATTCATTTTCTGGAAATCTTCAAATATTTTTTCCTTTAGTTCCTCTACGTCTCCTTCAGAAAACACCAATTGTTTGCCCACGATGAGCTGCGCGTTCACACTTGCCAGGGGATAGCAATATTCTTTGCCATCCTCTGGCTTTGGTCCGGGCGTGAGTCCGTTGAGCTGGCCTGCAAGGCTTTGGTAGGTCGGAAATCCCGGCACCAAAGCCTCATAAGCGGCTACTGCTGAATACACATAGATACGAGAAGAAATGGGCGGCGCAAAAATGTCATGTCGAATGATGTCAGTAATACGGCGAACCCCGGCGTGCATAAATTCGGGATTATTTGCTTTTTGCTGGTAGTCAGTGCTGGTCTGTTTGCAGCCAGAAAGCCACACAAGCAATGCGAATGCGGCGATAAAGAAAGCTTTTATGTTCATTATGAATGTTTTAAACGAAATGGAGCAGAAAAATCTGCAGGCAAAAGTCTTTGTAAACTTAGTAGTTACGGTGGTGAGCCGAAATTTTAATCCAAATTTAAGTGATCGGGAATTTCGGCAAAAATAAAGAGAGATAAAGCAAAAACAACCGCTATTTTTCCCCCTTCAAAGTATAACTCAGAACTATTCATGCAGCTATTCATCCGAAATTTCTTTTTCCTCTTTGCCCTCACCATCCTCCTGCCAAATTGTTCTGACCACATCCCACCACGCATTCTCCTATTTTCCAAAACCGAAGGCTATCGCCACGAGTGTATCCCCACGGCCACGGCGGCATTGCGCAAACTCTGCCTTGCCAACGGCATTGCCGTGGATACGACAGAGGATGCTGAGGATTTCAATGCCAAAAACCTCCGCCGCTACAACGCCGTCGTCTTTCTCTGCACCACGGGTGATGTGCTGAGTCCTGCACAAGAAACTGATTTCGAGCGCTATATTCAAGCCGGAGGAGGTTATGTTGGCATCCATTCTGCCACGGATACCGAGTATGGCTGGACCTGGTATGGCGGGCTTTCGGGCGGTTATTTTAGCAGTCACCCGGACCAGCAAACCGCTACGCTAAAAGTTGAAAAACACGACCATCCTGCCACCAAACACCTGGGCGACACTTGGCAGCGCCGTGATGAATGGTACAATTTCAAAGACCTCAACCCTAATGTTACGGTGTTGCTTAGCCTTGATGAAAGCAGTTACAAGGGGGGGACAATGGGCTCACCCTCCCCAGATGGGGAGGGCCGGGGTGGGGCACATCCTGCGGCATGGTATCATGAGTATGACGGAGGCCGAGCCTTTTACACCGCCCTGGGCCACACCAAGGAAAGTTATGCCGAGCCAGATTTTTTGAAACACGTGCTTGGCGGCATCCGCTATGCCATCGGCAAACAAAAACGTTTGAACTATACGGCATGCCGTACCCCTGAACTCCCCGACCCCACGCGCTTCCAAAAAACCATTCTCGCTGAAGAACTCACTGAGCCAATGGAACTCGACCTCTTGCCCGATGGCAAAGTCATTTTCATTGAGCGGCGCGGTGCAATTAAAGTCTTTGACCCCGCTACCGGCTTGGTAAACATTGCCTGCAAACTTCCCGTGCATTCAGAGCACGAAGACGGACTGATGGGACTAGCACTCGACCCACATTACACGGAGAATCATTGGATTTACCTTTATTATTCGCCGGTCGGCGACGAGTCGGTGAACAATCTTTCTCGCTTTGTTTTCCAAGGGGACTCGCTGGATCGGGCTTCTGAAAAAGTGATTCTGCAAGTAGCTGTGCAACGTCAGGAATGCTGCCATACGGGCGGGTCTATCGAGTTCGACGCAGAAGGTCATCTTTACCTAAGCACTGGCGACAATACCAACCCGTTCGCCTCGGAAGGCTATGCTCCTAGCGACGAAGGCCTGGGTCGAAGTGCTTGGGATGCACAAAAGTCTTCCTCCAACACCAACGATTTGCGGGGTAAAATTTTGAGGATAAAACCTTTGCCGGATGGGGGCTACATCTGTCCGCAGGGAAACTTATTCGCTGAAAAGACTTTGGAAACACATTGGCCGGAATTGAAGCAAGTGCCAGAAGGAATGCTTGGTCGCCCGGAAATTTACACCATGGGTTGCCGCAATCCATTCCGCTTGTCTTTCGATAATCGCCGCAAGCTCCTTTTTTGGGGCGAAGTCGGCCCCGATGCAGGCGAGCCAGACACATCGCGTGGCCCGCAAGGCCATGACGAAGTCAACCGTGCGCGGGAAGCTGGATTTTTTGGCTGGCCGTATTTTGTTGGCAACAACAAACCCTACCGAGAATACAATTTTACGACCCATAAAAGCGATCCTTTTCACGACCCCGCCCACCCCATTAATAACTCTCCAAACAATACGGGAAAACGCGAACTCCCACCTGCGCAGGCCGCTTTTATTTGGTATCCTTACGGCAATTCTCCAGAATTTCCACTAGTAGGAACAGGTGGCCGCAACGCAATGGCAGGCCCTACTTATTACTGTGACCAATACCCAGCCAAAACCCGTTTCCCGGATTATTACGATGGAAAACTCATCATTTACGATTGGATGCGCGGCTGGATGATGGCGGTGACGGTGGACACTTTGGGCAACTTTAGCCGCATGGAACCCTTCGGCGAGCAGATTAAACTTTCTCGCCCTATGGATATGGTGGTGGATAAAAACGGCGCTATTTGGGTGCTGGAATACGGTACGCAGTGGTTTGCCACCAACCCTGATGCCCGACTTTCACGGATTGATTATGTGCAGGGAAATCGTCCGCCTATGCCGGCTATGCAAGCAGAAAAAACGGCGGGGGCAGCACCTTTCTCGGTCTGCTTTGATTTGTCGAACACTAAGGATTACGATGGGGAAAAACTGCTCTATGAACTCGATTTTGGAGACGGGACGCTCGTAAAATCCTTTATTGCAAAACACGCCACTGCACGAGCTGGCATCCCCCTGCCCCCCTCCAAAGGTGGACAGCTCCACGCAAAAACTACCGAATTGGACAGCATTGTTCATATTTACCAAAAGCCTGGAACATACGAGGCCAAGTTAAAAGTAACTGACAACGAAGGCGCGACCAAAACTGCGAAACTCAAAATAAGTGCGGGCAATGAACCACCGCTAGTCCACTGGGATTTTTCAGGGAAAAACCGAAGTTTTTATCAGTCGGGACAAATGTTGCACTACCGCCTCGTGGTGGCTGATGCGGAAGATGGTTCGCTCGAAAACGGCAACATTGATCCTGCTTCTGTAGCAACCACCATTGACTATTTAGAAACGGGGTTCGACATCACGAGTATTGAACAGGGCCACCAAGCAGCCAAACAAACCGCCGAATACTCTCGCGGCAAAACGCTCATAAGTCGCTCGGACTGTGGTACTTGCCATGCCGAAGAGCGGCTGGTAAATGGCCCCGCTTACCAATCCATCGCCGAGCGGTATCGCAAAAACGATTTTGCCGTGCGCGACCTCACTAAAAAAGTCATCAAAGGCGGGGCGGGCAACTGGGGACAAGTAGTGATGAGCGCGCATCCTCAGCTCACGGAAGAAGACGTGGGCGAAATGGTGCGCTGGATTCTTTCGCTGGGCAATCCGCCCAAGCCCAAACAGAGCTTCCCACTGGCGGGAGACTACGCCTTAACGCCTCCGCCACCAACCGACAAAAAAGCCAAGCCCACAGCAGGTACTTTCATCCTAAAAGCGAGTTATCGAGATCGAGGCAGTGCGAGCCAAAGTCCGCTCGAAGGCGGGGAGGCCATTGCCCTGCGCCCGGCTTTCCAACAGGCCGAACAGGCTGATACGATGTCCAAAAACATCCGAACCTACCGCCCTTTCAATGGCGATACGGTGGTACTGAACGAATTGAAATCCAATAGTTTTTTTGTCTTCAAACACGTTGACTTGACGGGGGTTCATTCCGTGGCGCTTGGGATTGGCATGAGCGATGGCAAGTACCAGTTTGGTGGCGGCAGGGTGGAAATTCGGCTCGGATCGCCCAAAGGAATTTTGCTCGGCAAGGCGGTTTTGCCTCAAAAAGAAGCCACCCCGAAAATGGAGTTTGTCGAGGTGGATGTTCCGCTTTCTGTGCCTGCTATGGAATCATTTCAGGACATTTATTTTGTGCTAAAAAACGAAAATAACCCCTCCAAAGCGGTAGCGGCGGTGGATTGGGTAAGGTTTGATTTGAGGGAATGAAGGAAAGCCGCAACTTTTTCCGCAATTTTGCGATCTGATTCGTCATTGAGGTCATTTATCGTCATTAGTCGTCATTGGGGTCATTAGGCCATTCATATTTATTTTACACAAGAGCATTAAAATAATAATGAATAGCCTAATGACCCCAATGACGACTAATGACGAT
>JACMMM010000662.1 GCA_014379065.1 Saprospiraceae bacterium | reverse complement strand
TATCATTGGCTTCGCAACCGTCAGCGTAGTTGAACTTAATCTCGTAGGTTGTAGTTGCAGTCGGAGTGATATTGGGCTGGGCGGCTGTGGGGTTGTCTACCCCGCTTAGGGGCGACCAGACAAATTGCCCAACACAAAACTGACTCACAGCGGCTTGGAATGAATTTCCAAGATAAACCAAGGTGTCACGGGTCAGGATCTGGTCGGCGCGAAGGTTATATTTTTTGATTTCGTCCACGCTGAGTGCCTTGCTGTGAAAGCGCAATTCGTCAAAAACGCCTTTAAATTCCAAATCGAGCGGACATACGGGGTCACCGATAATGAGTGGTTTCGTATTGGTCAGGTCAATCCGTGCGGCTGAGGTGCGCGAATCGCGCAGTATTCCATTCACATAGAGGGAGTAAAGCGTATTGCTGCGCGTAAGCGTGATGTATTGCCAACAAGCATTGGGATCAAGCTTGGAGGTTACGGTAGCGAGCAGGGTTTGGTTTTCGCTGATCCCGGAGGTGATGGTACCAACCGTCCCAAAGTCGTTGTAGCGCACCCAAAATGCATTTTTCAAATTGCAGGAGTCTTGCTTTGCCATCACCAATTGGGAGGCGTTTTGCTGACTGCTCTGAGGGGTTGGGCGGAAATAAAAACTGACGCTGAAGTCGCTGGTACTAAACACATCGGCGAAAGGCCCGACGAGGTTGAGCGCGTCATTGTCGTCAGCGAAATACATGGCGGAATCGCGCAAGCCGCAGTCACAGCCAATGCTGCCTTTGAGCGCTCCGCTTGAACCGTTGCCGCTATCGTCAACGCCTTTGCAGTTGTCAAAAGAAAAATATGCTTCCAGCTTGTCTGAAACAGTCTGGGCAGAAGCAGCGGCTGAAAAGAAAAACAAAGAGAGGAGAAAAAAGAATCGCATCCGAGAATCGAGTTTTGGAAAGGTGGAGATGGCTGAGGGGTTGAGATTGTTGAGGGGTTGAGATTGTTGAGGGGTTGAGATTGTTGAAGTGTTGAGGGTGTTGAGGGGTTGAGATTGTTGAGGGGTTGAGGTGTTGAGGTGTTGAGGGGAAACGCTGTCTATCTCCAGAAAGTGTAGTCATTGGAATTGAAACGGGCTTCGTGCCAGAAAACAACGTAATTATCGTCCAAGCATACCGCCTAAATCGCCCATTCCGGGTGGCATCATACCCTGTAGGAGCTTGTTGGTTTCCAAGGCGGCCCTTTTCTTGGCTTCCTCCAAAGCCTCGTTCACGGCTACCAACACCAAGTCTTCCACTTGCTCCAAATCGGTCATGTCCAATTTGGCAGGGTCAATTTTGATGTTTTCAATGTGCAGGTCACAGCCAGCTTTTACGGTTACGGCGCCGTTGCCAGCGTCCGCTTCCACAAAGGTTTCGGCCAATGTTTGTTGCAGTTCTTCCTGCTGTTTTTGGAGGTTTCCGAGTAGGTTATCGAACATAATTATGAAGTTTGATCAAAGGCCATCCGTGATAGCATCTTTGTTGATTTTTCGAATCATTCCGCGCAATACCGCGCTTGCGCCCACTTCTACAAACTCGCCGATCCCATCGGCAATCATATTTTCAATGGTTTTGGTCCAACGAACGGGGGCAGTGAGTTGGGCGATCAGGTTTTTGCGAATTTCTTCAGGGTCGGTCACAGGCTTGGCGTGAACGTTTTGATATACGGGGCAGATTGGTTTTGAAAAATTTGCCGCATTGATGGCTTGTTCCAACTCGTCTTGCGCGGGTTTCATCAACGGTGAATGAAACGCCCCCCCCACTGGCAACACCACCACGCGCTTGGCCCCGAGCGCCGTCAGTTTTTCCACCGCTATTTCAATCCCTTTGCGTGAGCCAGAAATGACCAATTGGCCAGGAGAATTGTAGTTGGCTGCCACAACGACTTCAGTTTCAATACTTTTACAAACCTCTTCTACCGTTGCATCTTCCATTCCCAACACGGCAGCCATGGTCCCGTCTACCAGATCGCAAGCTTTTTTCATGGCTGAGGCCCGTTTATCCACCAGCAAAAGTGCCTCTTCAAAAGACAAGGCACCCACGGCACAAAGCGCTGTAAATTCCCCTAACGAATGCCCCGCTACGGCGGAAGGTTGGAAGGATGGGCCGGCCACTTTTGCCCGTATGATACTTTCTAAAAAAACTGCGGGCTGGGTCACGTTGGTCTGGGTCAAATCCTCTCTTGTTCCAAGGAACATCACGTCGCTAATACGCCAACCGAGTATGGTGTTCGCTTGTTCATAGAGTTCGTTGGCTTGAGTGTTTGTCTCGTAAAGTTCTTTGCCCATGCCCTCTGCCTGAGAGCCTTGACCCGGAAAAACGTATGATTTCATGTGTTAAAAATTTGCCGCAGAATCTTCAAATTAGCCCAGCGTGATTTGTTTTTAAAGTTCTACCCAATGATTTCGGGTGGCAAAAGTAGTAAAAGGGCAAAACCTTCGCAGCAGAAACCTTTAGAGCTCAGCAACCCTTACTACTTTTGCCGCCTCTTTTGTTTCACGCAAAGTCGCGATGAGATAAATTCGTTTCACGCAACAACGCAACGATATTATAGTAAACGTTGCGCCGTTGCACCGTTGCGTGAAATACCACGTTGCGTGAAATAAAAACACCCGCATCCACACTAACATAATGGCCCAATACTTTGACCTTCAAGCCCTCAATCACCAAATCCATCTCGAAAGTGGATTTGTAGAACAACTAAAAGTCGAAACCTCCAAAGTCATCGTCGGCCAAGAGCAAATGCTCGAAAAACTGCTCATTGGCCTGCTGACCAAAGGGCATATTTTACTTGAAGGGATGCCGGGGCTGGCCAAAACACTTGCTATCAAGACTTTGGCGCAGGCCGTGGACGCCCGGTTCAGTAGAATTCAGTTTACCCCCGACTTACTGCCGGCAGATGTGTTGGGCACGATGATCTACAACCCTGCCCGCTCGGAATTTACGGTGCGTAAAGGCCCGGTGTTCTCCAATTTTGTGCTTGCCGATGAGATCAACCGCGCTCCCGCCAAAGTGCAAAGCGCCCTTCTTGAAGTCATGCAGGAACGGCAGGTCACCATCGGCTCGGAAACCTTTCCGTTGGAAGATCCATTCCTCGTTCTTGCCACCCAAAACCCCATCGAACAGGAAGGCACCTACCCACTCCCCGAAGCGCAGGCCGACCGTTTTTTGTTAAAAGTCAAAATCGGCTACCCTTCCAAGGAAGAAGAGCGAGACATTATGCGCCGCAACCTTTCGGGCGACCAGCCCCATATCCACAAAGTGCTCGACACCGCTACCCTGCTCCGTGCCCGTGAGGTGATGCATGGTATTTACATGGACGAAAAAATAGAACAGTACATCCTTGACATAGTCTTTGCCACACGCAATCCAGCCCAATTCGGACTAAAAAATCTTGCGTCGCTCATCCAGTATGGGGGTTCGCCGAGGGCTAGTATCGCGCTGGCACAGGCGTCCAGGGCGACTGCCTTTTTGCGTAGAAGGGGGTATGTGGTGCCTGAAGACGTACGCTACATTTGTGCCGATGCACTGCGACATCGTATCGGGCTTACTTATGAAGCAGAAGCAGAGGGGCTGACAGCGGAAGACATTATTACACGCGTGCTAAATGCCGTGGAGGTGCCATAAAGGAATATTTCTCGCTGAAAACCTACGACCTGAAAATCAGGTGTTACATTTGTCCGCTAATGAAAGCCATCATGTCAGAAATCGCCAAGTTCATCGAACAGACCATCCTAAAGCCCGACACAAGCATAAAAGAGGTGCGTCGAGTTTGCGAAGAAGCTCAAAAGCATGACTTTGCAGCTATATGCATACCACCTTTATTTGTGCGCGAAGCCCGTCGAATCATGGATGAAATTAATCCCAAAACCCGCGTGGTGACCGTGATCGGCTTCCCCATGGGCTACTCCGCTATTGCATCCAAAAGCGAAGAAATCAAACGCGCCACCGAGGACGGAGCAGACGAAATTGATGCCGTGATCAATATTGCTGCTATCAAAAGTGGCAATTGGAATCATGTGGGCAACGACATCGAAGCCCTCGCGCTTGCTACCAATATGCGTGGCCGCACCCTCAAACTCATTCTCGAATGCGGGCTACTCAGCTCAGAAGAGATTCACCGGATTTGCGATATGGCAGAAACCTCTCGTGTGGCATGGCTCAAAACAGGCACGGGCTTCCATGGCCACCCCGTTACGCCTGACATGGTGCGTATGCTCCGGGCGATTGCCCCCGCAAACATCAAACTCAAAGCTGCCGGTGGCATCCGCACTTTGGCAGATGCGCAGGCAATACTAGATGCCGGGGCTGATCGAATTGGCACTTCGGCAGGGGTAGAGATTGTTGGTGCGTCCAAGTGAGCTTTATCCGGTGAAAAAAATTTGGGGATAAATACATTCTTACTTACTTTCGTCCGCAACTAATCCTTTGTTTGCGATGACTACCAATTCCATGATTAAAAGCGGGCAGCTCTTGGTGGCAGAGCCTTTTATGCTCGACCCATATTTCCGTCGTGCCGTAATATTGCTTTGTGAACACCATGAAGAGGGGAGCGTGGGCTTCATCCTCAACAAGAAAACAGATATGAAGGTGAACGACCTCATCAATACCTTCCCAGACTTTGAGGCGGAGGTATTTTATGGCGGGCCTGTACAAACGGATACGCTGCACTACGTTCACAATGTTGGCGATTTGTTGGAAGAAAGCATTCAACTTACAGATGGCGTATGGTGGGGTGGCGATTTTGACAGCCTCAAGTTCTTGATATCCAGTGGCTTAATCGAACCAGACAACATCCGATTCTTTGTAGGCTACGCGGGTTGGTCCGGCGGACAGCTGGAAGAGGAGATGGAAATAGGTTCGTGGGTCACGGCGCACATGCACGCCAACTACCTTTTCAAATCAAAACCCTCCAACCTCTGGAGTCAGGTGATGTACAATAAGGGCAACCGATTTGAAATCATTGCTGACATACCGGAATATGTCAGTTGGAATTAGAGCCTATCCGGCGTTAAGCCGCTGTTAAAAGTACAGAGGCGTAGCTGCGTTATAGCCTGCTCATTCTTTATTGGGAACATTATACACAAATTGAAAATAATTTCCCGATGAAGAAAATCTTAGCCTTTACACTTTTTACCTCCTTTGCTTGTCTGCTTTTTGCCCAAGCCCCGTCCACACTCCTCAATGTTCATGTCAGTCCAGGATTTTCTGATTTCCTGACAACAGAAGTCCCCTTTGTCAATTTTGTTAGCGATCGCCGCCTCTCGGATCTGCAATTTCAGCAATTGGCCGAACCAGTTGGCAATGGCGCTGTGCGCTACCGATACCTTTTCTTTGGCTACGGAAAATTTGAAGGCCAAAACGATACCATCACCTGGCATACCGACCCTGGTGAAAATCCTGGCAGCATTCGCGAAAAAGGACTCCAGGCATTCAAACGCGGATTGCTCCCTTATCTCATACAAACCCCCTTGATTCAATCCATTGATTACAAGGTCGGGCCTGAATACGACTATGCCAATACACCCGACCACTGGAATAAGTGGACATTCAGCCCAAGCCTAGACCTAAGTAATAATGTTGAGTTTTTTAAGGACAATAACCCCCTTTCCGGCGAGGTTGAAAGCCGAAAAGGAGGGTTGAACGTAGCACCATCATTCTCTTTTTGGCGTATTGGCGAGAAATGGCGTGTAAACGGAAGAGGATATTACAATTATTCAGACAGTTGGAAGAAATCTTCAGGTGGGGTCGGAGATTTTTCAAAAAAACAAGAATCGTCAATTCTAGATCTTGGCGGTGCATACAGCCTTTCTGCCCGGTGGTCAATTGGAATGAGTTTATCGCGGTACTTCTTTCGGGGCAATGGGCCATTTTTTTCCACAAACAAGCCCCAAAACGGTGTTGCCTTTGGACTAGAATATAGTTTTCTACCATATCGCGATTATTTTCGGAAACGGTTGCTCGTGGGCTACACTTGGGGGGCTAGTATAGAAGATGGTAGTCGGGTAGAGCTGGAAAAGAAATTGTACCGAGGCCACCAGGTATATGCCGTGTACGCAAAAACGGCCCGTTGGGGTTATTTTTCTGCCAATTTAGATTGTGCTGTTGATTATGTACCCTATGAATGGACTCGATTTTCATTAAGTAGCGAAGCACATCTTGGGTTCAATATGGGAAAAAATATCTACCTAACGCTCAATTTAGATTGGTCTTGGGGGAACAACAACTATAATTTGGCTTTTTTAGGCGGCAATCCTGTCGTTCAGAGCAGAAATGTGCGCTCTGGCAGGTATAATTATTCGGTAGGCGTTGATTATTATTTTGGGTCTGGATACCGTAATACCATCAACCCGCGCCTGATTTCTGCAAATAGATCTATTTAAATTGTTTTTGTCCGGTTCCGACTAATTGTCTGTTTCAAAAGGAGGAAGGATTTTCGCGGCAAACTACCTTTGCCCGAATTTCCTTCCTCCTTGTATGAATAGACTTACAGTTGCGCTTCCCCTAATTGTCCTTTGCTTTTCGGGCTTCGCCCAAAACAACTCCCACATTACAGGTAGCCTTCAGGCCAACGGCAATTTTTTCTTCGCCTCTGATTCCGTGCTTGGCACGGCGGGCATCCCACAATACGACCACCAGAAATTTGGTGCAGAAACCTGGCTTTCACTCAATTATTCGCATAATGGTTTGGATGTGGGTATGCGTTTTGACATGTTCAACAACTCTAACTTGTTGAATCCCAACGCGTCGTATTCCGATGTAGGCATCGGCCGCTGGTATGCACACAAGCAAATTGACAAGTTCGACATCTCGGGCGGATACCTCTACGGCCAAATCGGATCGGGCATCATCTACCGCGCTTACGAGGAGCGTACGCTGATGATTGACAATGCATTGTTTGGCGCCCAAGTCGGTTACCAGATCAATGACAATTGGAATGTGCGGGCGTTTACCGGGCGACAAAAACAACAATTTGACCGCTACGGAACAATACTTCGAGGAGGCGTTATTGAGGGTTTTATTAAGCCTGATTCCACAAAAAACTTCTCGCTTGCACCAGGGGTCGGCATCGTAGGCCGGACCTACACGGATGGAACGATTGACGATGCAAAGTTTGAAGTAGCGGGCTATTTTAAGAGCGAACAAATTGACTTGCAGTACAATACTTATGCTGCAACCTTTTTCAACACTATGACGGCAGGCGATTTTACCTGGTATTTGGAAGCAGCGACCAAAACGAAAGATGTAATTTACGATGCGAATGCGCCCCGCTCTATCCTGATTAACAACGAAATTGATACGGTGGCTGGGAAACTCGTAAACCGGGAAGGCTACACGATCTATTCCAGCCTTGCTTACTCAAAAAAAGGCCTTGGCATTACGCTCGAAGCTAAGCGCACCAAAGATTTTTCCTTTCGTCAGAACCCCAATGCATTAGGTGTACAAGGGGCAATCAATTTCTTGCCTCCGATGGCAAAACAGAACACCTATCGGCTTACCGCGCGATTCGCGCCCGCCACACAAGAACTGGGTGAACAGGCACTGCAATTGGATGTGCGCTACAAAGTGAACAAGAAGCTTTCAGTGGGGGTCAATTTTTCGGACATCCAATTTTTGGATGGAACCGAACTTTACCGCGAGATTACTCCAGAATTCACCTACAAACAGAAGCGCAAATGGCAACTTATCGGCGGCTTGCAGGTATTGAAATACAACATCTTTGTTTATCAGGGGAAGGACAAGTATGTAAATGCCCTCACCCCTTACGCGGAATTCTTGTACAAATTCACTCCACGAAAATCTATCCGTATCGAAGCGCAATACCTAGCCACAGAGGATGAATTTGGTTCTTGGGCAAATGGCTTGGTGGAAGTTGGATTCGCACCCCACTGGATTTTGTATGCTTCCGACATGTACAAAATAAAACATGGAACGATAGACCCGAGTTTTAGCCCTGAAAAAGCGAAAGAGAAAACGAAGTATGACGAGACACATTTCCCTTCCTTGGGCATCGTATATTCGCGGAAATCGAACCGGGTGTCGCTGGCATATGTGAAACAAGTAGAGGGTATCAATTGTGCTGGAGGGATTTGTCGCTTAGAACCCGCATTTCAGGGGGTGAGGCTCACGCTTAATTCATCGTTTTAAATCTACAAAGATTTAGCCCCGCTGGGGCTTTTCAAAAACCCGGATGACGCTTGTTTGTCGCCAACTAAATTCAGTTTTTTTATGAAAAGCACACTATTTTTCCTTTTCCCCGCAGCCTTGCTGTTCTTGGCTGCTTGCAAAGAGCAACCCATTATTATCCCCGACCCAAGCCTCAATGTGACGGGGCGAACCGTTCTGGTGGAAGAGATAACCGGTGTTCGTTGCCAAAACTGCCCCACGGGCTCCCAGACACTGGTAGCCTTGCAGCAACAATATGGCGCCGATAAACTAGTGGTTGTGTCCCTCCATGCTGCAGGCGGTTTTTCTATACCGTATAGTAATCAGGAAGATTATCGCTCCACTGAAACGCAAGAACTTGCCAATTATATAGGTGGATTTCTAGGATTCCCAGCGGCATCAATAGACCGCCGATTGTTGCCCAACGAAGCTTCTATCTTCATTACGCCGCACACGCGTTGGGGGGGCGAAGTTGCACAGGGTCTGCAAGCCGAACCTAGCCTCGCTATTACGGTGGAAAACACTTTTAATCCCTCCTCCCGCGCACTTAGCATCAAAGTTGGCATTCTTCCCGCTCAATTGCTGGCGGGAGAGCACCGATTGACGGTTTTGATTACCCAAGACAGCATAATCGGTCAACAACTCAACGGGACAACGCTCATTCCAAATTATGTTCACCGCCATATGGTGCGGGATGTGGTAACTGCCCCAAGCGGCGACATCCTTCTAGCGCCCCTAGGCGTAGGTCAGTTGGTCAGTAAAACGTATAATGTATCGCTGCCAGATACTTGGGAAGCAAAGCATTGCAGTGTTATTGCCTTTGTTCATCGGGGCGGTGCGGATAAAGAAGTGCTTCAAGTGACGGAAAAACATGTGGTGGAGTAGCTGAGTAAGATGTCCCAAATCCGGCTATCGGAGCGACATAACCGGGCCTTCTGGGTGTACGGGCGTTAGCAAGTTTCGGGCTGGGTTGAGCCACAAGTCCATCTCTTCCATTGGGATAGCCCCCAGCAAGGGTTCATTGTCTTCGGGCAATACCAAAGCATTGGTGGTACCCGGCTACAGGTAATTCAAGCCTCATGCCATTGGCCAGTTGAGAGCTGCGGTAGTCAATGATTTGAAGCCCAAGTGCCAGTCGTATTTCCTCGTTGATGGTAAGCATAAAGTTCGGTCTAACTATCTCCTCGCAAGGCTCATCTCCATGCTTACGAGAAACTGGCTCAAAGTTACACAAGAATTTCAGCCAAGAGATTGAAACTCGTACTTTCGCCGCCCGAAACTCAACACACTCTATGTTCCATCATCCACCAACATTCGTATGTTTCAGCTAACCGAAGAGCATCTCGCCGTACAGCAAGCGGCAAGAGATTTTGCCCAAAACGAACTCAAACCTGGCGTTATAGAACGTGACAGCAAAGGACAGTACCCCACCGAACAAGTAAAAAAGATGGGCGAACTTGGCTTCCTCGGCATGATGGTATCGCCCGAATACGGCGGTGGTGGCATGGACTCCCTTTCATACGTGCTCGCGATGGAGGAAATTTCAAAAGTGGACAGCTCCTGCTCTGTGATCATGTCGGTGAACAATTCCCTGGTTTGCTGGGGTATTGAGATGTACGGCACCGAGGAGCAAAAGCGGAAATATCTGCCCAAGCTCGCTACAGGCGAATGGATTGGCTCCTTTTGCCTTTCCGAACCAGAGGCGGGCTCTGACGCTACCAGTCAACGCACCACTGCGGTGGACATGGGCGACCACTACCTGCTGAATGGCACAAAAAACTGGATTACCAACGGCGCAACTTCCAAACTCCACCTCGTGATGGCGCAGACGGACGTGCCTAAAGGCCACAAAGGTATCAACTGCCTTCTGGTAGAGGCCGGGTGGCCTGGTGTAACCATCGGCGCAAAAGAAGACAAACTTGGCATACGCGCTTCCGACACTACCTCCATCATGTATTCTGATGTGAAAGTGCCCAAGGAAAACCGAATTGGGGAAGATGGGTTTGGGTTCAAATTCGCCATGAAAACCCTTTCGGGAGGGCGCATCGGCATCGCATCGCAGGCATTGGGCATAGCGGCGGGGGCTTATGAACTCTCTGTCGCCTATGCTAAAGAACGTCAAGCCTTTGGCAAACCCATTAGCCAGCACCAAGCCATTGCTTTCAAAATAGCAGACATGGCCACGGAAATCGAGGCTGCCCGCTTGCTCGTGTATCGCGCTGCTACCATGAAAGACCAAAACCTTAACTACGATCAAGCGGCCGCCATGGCCAAGCTGTTTGCCTCTGAAGTGGCCATGAAACATACGGTAGAAGCCGTACAGATACACGGTGGCTATGGTTTTGTCAAAGAGTACCATGTAGAGCGGCTAATGCGCGACGCGAAAATCACTCAGATTTACGAGGGCACATCCGAGGTACAGCGTATCGTCATATCACGCAATGTGCTTAACGGCGAACTCTATGTGCCCATGATGCCCCTTTAATGAAATGCATTCCATTCTTGAATATCAACTATTTAGCATCGGCGAATACACCTTCAGCGTGACTATGCTGACCGGTTTGGTTTTGGTGTGGCTGTTCACTACGTTGCTGCTTCGCACCATTCGTCGTGTGATAAACCGGGGCGGTGGCCGTCTTTTGGATCTTTCGGACAAGGGGCGAAGGATGTCGCTCTATCTCATCGTAAAATACTTTGTGTGGACGGTAGCCCTAGCCTTGATGCTCGAAGTGGTAGGTATTCATGTTTCGGTAATCCTGGCTGGTTCGGCTGCACTGTTAGTAGGCCTTGGATTAGGCGTTCAACAGATTTTTCGCGATATAGTGTCGGGTATTTTCCTCCTTTTTGAAGGTACGATTGAAATCGGCGACGTACTGGAATTGGACGGAAAAGTGGGTCGGGTGGAGGAAATAAACCTTCGAACCTCTAAAATGCTCACTCAGGACGGCCATACGATGATTGTGCCCAACCACAAGTTTATTACAGAGAATGTGCTGAATTGGACGCACCATGACACTCAGCCCTCCGCTTTCCGCATCCAAATACGGGTGGCCCATGAGGCGGATGAACGGCAAATGACAAAAATATTAGCAGATGCCGTGGCTGCCCACGCCGATGTTTTGAACAGCGATTCAGAGCGCCCGCCACAGGTCAGTCTTTCCGATTTTCAGGAAAAATGCGCCCTTTATGAGTTGAAGTTTTGGACGCATAAAAAATTTGAGGTTGAGCAGGTGCAAAGCGACCTGCGTTTTGCCATTCAGCAGCAACTTCGCGAACAAGGTATTCCATTCCCGAAGGAATGAACTTAGGAGGCAACTTCAAGTTGCCTCCTAAGTTTGTATGTCAATTTAGACAACTTCAAGTTGCCTCCTAAATTACCTCCACCCAGCGCCTCACTGGTACCCGATTGAGGGGCAACCACTCACCTGTTTCCCAATTCAGGGCTTCTAAACCCTTGACATTCAGTTTGTAATCAAACTGCGAGGGCGTGTCGTGTGTATAACCGTGGTAGTAAAATTCCTTACCCATTTCTTTGGCGATGAGCAGTTCCAAAAGCATGGTGAGCGTGCCGAGGCTGCGGCGGCTGTGCGAGGGGTCGAACACACAATAAGTGCCTGAAACAGCCTTTTCTCCAAGGTGAAAAAAGGAGCACGCGATCAATTCAGCATCCAAGTACACGGCGAGTTCACGCCCTTCGGTAGGGAGCGAGTTGGGGTGTTCGGCGTGAATAAAAGAGCCGAGCGTGGTAGCCTGTTTTTCATGAAAACGTTCCCGGTGCAGGTCGAAAAGGCGCTCTCGCTCAGCATCAAATCGGGCGGAGGCACTCACAACTTTGAGGTCGTTGTTGCGGCGAAGCGTCTGACGCTGGCTCTTAGAGAGTTCAAACTGTGTCAACCGAACCCGCAGGGGGATGGTGCGGCAGAGTTTGCGGTGCCAGGTAGAATAATTGTGACGTACAAACCGCCGACCGAGCAAACGCCAGCCCTCGGAAAGGATACGATCCAAACCAGTGGCCTCTAGTCGAGTCATTTCGGCTCGCTCGTCAATCACATTTTCGATAATGGTAGTGGCACTCATGAGGGGCTGGTTTCGGCATTCCACATTTGCCAAATCAGAGAAAATACGAGTCTCTCGAATTTTTTAAAAAGTCCCGTTAGGGACTTAATCTTGGTAGAAAACAGATGAAAATGCGGTTGGCGTGCCGTAGGTACGCTATCTATGGTTTTTTTTAGTTAGCGTACCTACGTTTTCATCGAAACAACATTTCTACAAAGATTCCGCCCTCTGGGACGGACTTACTAAACTCAAAATTCGGGATGACACAGATTGAACACGAAGATCAAACCAATACTTCTGGTATAAATTGCTTGTACACGCCTGCATGCATCTTATCACGAACCGCAGTGAATGCGTCAAGCGTGATCTTAATATCTTCTTCAGTGTGTTCAGCAGTAGGGATAAGACGCAAGATAATCATGCCTTTGGGGATAACCGGGTACACCACGATGGAGCAGAACACGCCATAATTGTCGCGCATATCCTTCACCAAAGCCATGGCCTCTTCGACCTCCCCATGCATATATACGGGTGTGACACAGGTATTTGTGTCGCCAATGTCGAAGCCGCGTTCTTTGAGGCCGCCTTGCAAGAGACGGACATTGTGCCAAAGTTTTTCGCGGAGTTCGGGGCGGTCGCGCAACAATTCCAAGCGCTTCAACAATCCTTCCACCAATGGCATGGGCAATGATTTAGCGAAGATCTGGCTGCGCATGTTGTACTTCAGGAACTGTATAATCTCTGGTTGCGCTGCGATAAAACCCCCAATAAGTGCCATGCTTTTGGCAAAGGTGCTGAAATAAATGTCGATGTCGTTTGTCACATTCTGTTCTTCGGCAGCACCTGCACCCGTTTTTCCAAGCATCCCAAAACCGTGTGCATCGTCAATGAAAAGCCGGAAACCGTACTTTTCTTTTAAGGTGCATATCTCACGGAGTTTGCCTTGGTCGCCGCGCATTCCGAACACGCCTTCAGTAATGACCAGGATGCCGCCGCCACTTTCGTCAGTGAGGCGTTTGGCACGGACGAGACATTTTTCAAGGCTTGCTACATCGTTGTGCGTGAAGGCAAAGCGCTTGCCCATGTGCATCCGCACGGCATCCACAATGCACGCATGGCTTTCAGCATCGTACACCACCACGTCGTGGCGCGTTAGGAGCGCGTCGATGGCGGAAAGCACACCTTGGTAGCCATAGTTTACCAATAAGCCAGCGGGTTTGCCAACATGGTGGGCGAGTTGAGTTTCAAGCTTGTGGTGCAACTGTGTGTCGCCGCTCATCATGCGTGCGCCCATTGGGTAAGCCAGACCCCAGCGAGCAGCAGCTTCTGCGTCGGTTTTTCGGACTTCAGGGTGATTGGCTAAGCCGAGGTAATTATTGATGCTCCAGCATACCACCTCTTTGCCTTGGAAAGTCATGCGATTGCCAAGTTCGCCCTCGAGTTGCGGGAACATGTAGTAGCCCTCTGCCACATCGGCGTATTTGCCCAATGGCCCTGCTTGATTGTAAATGCGATCAAATAAATCCACTGGTGTGTAATTATGATTAATGAATATTAGTCGTTGCTGTACATCTTGACCAGCAACACTGGTGTGTTTAATTTGCTTCCACTTCCTCTTCCAAAAACCCTTGCTGTATCATCCATTTGTCACTGAAAAACTTAGTGACGTACTTGGAGCCGTGATCTGAAAAGAGCAGCACCACGACATCATCTTCTGTCAATTCGTCTTGGATTTGTTCAAGGGCTTGAAGCGCCGCACCGCTTGAATAGCCGACCATCATGCCTTCCATACGGGCAAGTTCGCGGGCGCGGAGAGCGCTGTCCTTGTCCGTCACCTTTACAAAACGGTCAATGAGGTCAAAGTCCATATTGGCCGGGATGATGTTTTTGCCCGTGCCTTCGATGCGGTAAGGATAAATTTCCTTTTCGTCGTACAGGCCCGTCTCGTGGTATTTCTGAAGTACCGAACCGTAGGCATCCACGCCAATGATTTTGAGGTCTTCGTTTTGTTCGCGGAGGTAGCGGCCAGCGCCACATACCGTGCCACCCGTGCTGGTGCTTCCGATAAGATAGGTGACACGCCCGGCTGTTTGTTCCCAGATTTCTGGGCCAGTGCTGAGGTAGTGCGCTTCGCCGTTTTCAGGGTTGTAGTTTTGGTTGATATAGTAGGCACCGGGGATTTCTTTGGCCAATTGTTCGGCGCGACGGTAGTACGAGTTCGGGTCACTGGGCTTGACCTCTTGTGGGCAAAGGTGTACTTCAGCGCCCATTGCTTTGAGGTTGTTGAGTTTGTCTTCGCTTATCTTGCTCGTTACGGTGAGCACGCATTTGTAACCCTTTATGGCGGCAACCATTGCAAGGCTGAAGCCCGTGTTGCCGCTGGTGGCGTCTACTACGGTACCGCCGGGCTTGAGTTTGCCAAGGCGTTCGGCCCGCTCGATCATGTGCAGGGCAATACGGTCTTTAGCACTCAACCCAGGGTT
>JACMMM010000661.1 GCA_014379065.1 Saprospiraceae bacterium | reverse complement strand
TTTCCAATTTCTCCCTATGATTAAAAACTTTCTTCTCGCTCTGCTGCTGATTTCCTTTTTTCACCTTGAAAGGACCTCCGCTCAAACCACTTCTTCCACCGCCTCCATCTTTTTTGAAACAGACCAATCCGATCTTTCCAATGAGGCCCAAAAAACCCTGGACGCACTCGCGCCTACTTTGCTCCAAGCACCTGATTATCAAGTTAACATCGAAGCTTTCACCGACGACCGTGGCACGGAACAGCACAACCTCAAACTCGCTGCCGACCGCGCTGCATCTGTAAAAAACTACCTTGCTACCAAGGGCTTAATTGCCGACAAAACAGCCGTTCAAAACTGGGGCGAGCGAAAAGCCGCTGGCCCCACTGAGCTTGGCAGGCAAAAAAGCCGCCGGGTAGATGTGGCTGTCAATGCCTTCTTTTTCAACGATTTGGATGCATTGCGAGATCGCCTTTCTGCCAATACCCAGCAAGTATTGAGAATCCAATCCGGTCAGGAGCAAACAATCACCGCCGCCAAAGGCACGCTCGTAATAGTGCCCGCCAATGCCTTTGTATTTGAGGATGGTACTGCGCCGACCGGGGAGGTGGATCTGATGGTACAAGAGGCTTATGACCCCTCAGATTTTGTCCTGCACAACCTTACCACCATGAGCGACGGCCGCATTTTGCAGACAGGTGGCATGGTGAGCATCACGGCCATGTCGGGCGGTCGCGAGCTTCAATTGGCTGACGGCGCGTCGCTCACCGTGTCCATTCCCAACGGCGGCAATTTCGATCCTAGCATGGAATTGTTTTACGCTCAAGAAGTGGAAAAGGGACTCGTGGATTGGAAGCCTGCGGAACAGAAATTTCGCAAAACCTTGCGCCCCACTCGTATGGAACTTACCATTGACCCAGCATTAAGCAAACGCATCGCGGCCATGAAAGTGCCAGAATATCCCAAGCCGTCTTTGCCTGTGTTTAAAGGTCAAATGCCGCCCGAACCTAAAATGCCCGCCGCGCCTTACAAACCGCGCGCGCCCAAAAAACTCGAATGGGTTTATGTGCAAAGAATGTTTGGGGGCGGGAGCGGCGAGATAGCGCGTATGAGCCGCAAGGAATTGAAAAAAGCCAAAAAGTATTACAACGCTCAGATAGAACGATACGAACGTGATTCAGTCAAGTTCATCCAACTTGATGAACGCTACCGGCGCAATGTGCAGGGTTTTGAAAATGCCAAGATTCGTTACGCAGCGGATCACCGCACTTGGGAAAACGAATTGCAAACCCGTTTGGAAGCGATCACACACTACCAGCGCGAAATTCGAGTCCACTTTTACTCGAAATCACTGCCGATAGTTCTTAAAGCGAAAGCAAAAACCATTCAAAAATATGAGACATACAGCAACCTCTACTGGGCGGTGGATGATGCAGCAGCTCAACAAACCCAACTGATGATGCTGGGAAGTGGCTTTTCTCAGGATACAAAGAAGGGCGTCATTGAATTAGGCAACTTGTACGAGAGCATCATTGGCACAAAAGTCATGGATACCTATGGTGGTTTTAGGAAAATTCGTTCGAAAGCAAACAATGCACTGCCAATGGATACGACGAGCCGTATCATAAGGCAAATGCTCT
>JACMMM010000660.1 GCA_014379065.1 Saprospiraceae bacterium | reverse complement strand
CTTACAAAAGGGCGGACAAGAAAGCAATTATCTGGCATCTTTATACATCAATATGGGCGGCTGCAAAGATGATTTGGGCCAACCGCGTGAGGCCATTCGGCTTTATGTGCTTACGGAAGCAAATTTGCTTACTCAGGATACTGCACACCCTTTTCTGGTGAACCTGTTCAACAACATTGGCACCTCTTCGCGTGAATTGGGAGAATTCACTGCAGCCATACGATACTTGGAAAAAGCAACCGCTATTGTTCCCGAAGATGGCAGGTATTGGAATAACCTTGGAGAAGCATATCGAAGCAACAACCAGACACAAAAAGCAAAAAACTGCTTTATGGAGTCAATACGGTTGCTGACCCAGGCCAAAAAGCCGCAGCCCTTCCAACTCGCCCGCCCCTACCACAACCTCGCCATTCTTTATCGCCAGCGCGGACAACTTGATTCTGCCCTGACATACGAACTCCGCTCTCTACCACTGCGAAAAACAAACCCCAACGCTTTTTTGGACATAGCGCGCACCTATCATGGCGTGGGCGAGTGTTACCTCGCGCAAGGTTTTTTTGAAAAGGCTCTGCTTTATCTCGACTCTGCACTGTTGCTCCAACGCCGCATTATTCCCACTGGTTTAAATGCCGAGATTGCGGCATCCTACCTTTCCAAGGCTCGATGCATGGCTGGATTGGAGCGATTTGTTTTGTCTATGTCCCTGACTGACAGTGCATTGTATGCCTGTGGTTATTCGAGCGAGGCAAAGTTCAATGAAGTGATTGCACCCATCGAACTGCTGACCGCGCTGGAACAAAAAGGCAATTTGTTTTACCAGCAATATAAGCACAGCAAAGATGAAAACATGCTCTCCGCATCCGAAATGACCTTTGACACCGCCGCTCAGGCCGTCCGCTATTTCCGCAACACACTTTTGGAAAGCGAATCGCGGGCAACGCTGGCCGGGCAATTCCGCGACATCTTGAGCGGCGGTGTGGAGGCGGCCTTGGCTATGCATCGGCTTCACCCCGAAACGCCCATTCATTTGGCTCGTGCTTTCGCTTTTTCCGAACAAAGCAAAGCGCTGGTGCTGCTCGAAGGGGTGCGCAGTGCCGGAACCTTGAAGTTCGAAGGCATTTCTGATAGCCTCCTCGACCGGGAACGCAGCTTGCGGCAAGCGGTGACGGATGCCGAAGTGGGCTTGCGCAAAATGTTGGGAAGGGGCAACGCTGCGAGCGATTCGCTGGTGACAAGGGCTAGAAATGAATTGTTCGGGCATCAACGGGCGTTCGAGGCGTTTCAACGGAACCTTGCTTCGGGCGATTTTGCCCAATATTACAATTTCCGTTATGGACTTTCACTGGCTACTCCGGAAGAGATTCAGGCGCAATTGCTCAGCCCAAATCGCAGCCTCATCTCCTATTTTGTGGGAAAAAATCAAAAAATCACCGCGTTTGTCCTTCAAAAAAACGGCTTTCAGGTCATTGAGTGCGCTGGCGGGGAATCTTTGGAGAAACAAGTGCGGGCATTGCGGCAAGGGCTCTTTGGCTATTACACGCTTGCCCCTAGAAAACGGACCGAGGCACTCTACGCGAAGTCATTGGAGCAGTACACCACTGCTGCTCAGGCGCTTTACAGCATCCTGCTCGCTCCACTCGAACACTTGTTAAGCGAGCAGGTCGTGATCGTGCCAGATGGTGATTTGAGCTACGTCCCGTTTGAATTGCTGCTGACCGATGCACCCGCGCAAATCACCAACTTCTCGGAATATTCGTATTGGTTTAAAGCGAAAAACCGCTCGGTGAGTTATACCTATTCGGCTACTTTGCTCCGCGAAATGACCCAAAAACAACACCGGAAAAAACCATCCAAAATGCTTTTGGCCATGGCGCCTTTCTTCCCTGGAACGCGCGCGGATTTGGCCATTGCCCCACCTGCGGCTGCGCAGGATGAGAACCGAAAAAATCTCAACCCCTTGGTTTACAGCGGACAGGAGGTGCGCGATATCGGCCAAATTTGTAAAAGCCCCGATTGGTGGGTGGGCAAAGAGGCCAACAAACAAGTGTTTCTGCGCTATGCCCCCGAATGCCAAATGTTGCACCTTTCCACCCATGGAGTATTGGACAGTACCGCCGATTTCTCTTATTTGGCTTTTGCTGCTCCCGCAGGAGACGAAAACCCCGAACCGCTTTTCGTCCGCGAACTGTACAGCCTTCAACTCAATGCGGATTTGGTGACACTTTCTGCCTGTGAGACGGGGGTAGGGGAGTTCCAAAGGGGTGAAGGCGT
>JACMMM010000659.1 GCA_014379065.1 Saprospiraceae bacterium | reverse complement strand
GCTGACGTTGAGGCAGTTGTCAGAACTTGCCCCGCAGAGGTTGGAGGCATTGGCACAAACGATTCCGCTGGCCGCGTTGACATCCCACAATACTTGCAGCGTGTTGCTGCCTTGTCCGGCGGTTATGCTGCCGTTTGTTACCGTCCAGGTGTAGGTCGTTGCACCAGCAATATTGGCCACGGAATAGGTAGCATTGCTACCCGGACACGCATTCGCATTCCCCAAGACCACTGGCGAGACGGGCGGCGAGGTTATTTGGACGCTGAGGCACACATCTTGGCTGATGCCGCAGGCGCCTGAAGCATTCACGCAAATTTGCCCGCTGGGACTGTTTCCCCAATCTACAATGACATTGGTCGTGCCCTGTCCTGAGGCGATGATGCCGCCCGTTATTGTCCAGCTGTATCCAGTGGCATTGGCTACGATTGGGATGCTGTAGCTTTCTTGTGCGCCAGCGCAAACGGTATTGTCGCCTAATGGTGTGGTGGGTGCGGGTGCGGGTGTGATACTAATGGTGACACATATAGCAGGGCTCGTGCCGCAATCATTGACGGACGACACGCATATTTGCCCGGAAGCATTGCTGTTCCAAGTTACATCAATGGAACTGGCTGTTGGGTCGCCGTTGATGGTTACGCCAGGCGGCACCGTCCATGCATAAGAAGTGGCGGCAGGGACAACGGTGGCGGTATAAGTAGCAATATCTCCTTGGCAGAGCGAAGCAGGGCCGCTGATCGCAGCAGGTGTATCTGGTTGAAGGGTATTGTCTGCCACGTTGACCGAGACCGAATCGCAACAAAAAGCGCCGCCACCGCTGCGGCACACGCGGAGTTCATAGTCACCGCCTTCATCTACGAGAACGTTTAAATTAGTGTTGGTGCCCACAATGTGGCCGCCGTTGGATGCCGTCCAAAGATAACTCACGGTGCCGCCGGTACTGGAGCCTGCGCCCGAGATTTGGACCGATGGAGTGTTGCAGTCAATGTCGCCAGCTGGATTGGCCGCAGCTATTACATTCAGCACTTGAAGATTGAGTAGCACAAGACTGTCGCAACCAAATTCAGTTTGGTAAAGCTCCTGGTAATTTCCCTGAGAACAGCGGTCTTCAAAACCCGATGTGGTGGCACATTCGCCATTGCACACGAATTCTGTAAGACTGGTTGTGGCGGGCTGGTGCACAGTCAAGTTTAGCGTAGCCTGATAAGTGCAGCCTTGGGCGGTCGTAATCGTTCGCACATAAGTGCCTTGTTGGCAATAATTTGTACCATAAAACAGAAAGCAATTGGGCGCACAGACTTCTTCGAATACTTCTTCGTCGGGCGGGTTTGCGTTGATGGTCACCGCTACGCAGTTGCCCGAAATATTGCCGCAAAAGGGTGGAGTGCCACCGTTGAGTTGGCCATTCAATTGGCTGACCGTGAGCACGCCATTGGGGGCAGGTATATCGGCTTCTTGCAAGGTATAGTAAGAGAGGCCACACAGATTGTAATTCCCTGGGTCATACCCCGTTAGATCGGGCCCAGGCTCATAAGCCAGGATAACGCCGCCTGCGCCGCTTACGACATAAGTGTAAGAATATTCAGCAACAGGAGGGGGTGAAAAGGGGAAAACATAAGTGGGCGGCAGGGTTAGGTTCAGGTCGGCACTCCCTTGGCAAGCTGTTACATTGGGCTGATTCAGGTCGCCCGCGTCGGCGGCACAGCTAAAGCACATAATCCCCGAGGGATCGCAAAAAATGATTTCGTAATCGTAAAAATTGCCCACGTCAATGGCTTGTCCGTCTACCACAGTAAGCGTCCAGGTACCATCCACAGGTCCTGAATTAAAGTCTTCGAGGCAGCCCGAGCTCGGGTAATAACTTCCGGAGTAGAAGTTGTTTTGTCCCCAGTTTTGGTTGTTGTCCCAGGTGTCAGAAAACCCTGGGTCTGGGGAGGCGGGGTCCATGCAGGGCACGAAGGAGATGTTCCAATCGTCGCCGTCCGTGCCACCAAAAAAGCCCTCTGGACCGATGAGCGTAACCGATTGCCCAGACGGCGAGGTGAGCATAATGGTAAGGTCGCCGATGTATTCGTGGTCGAGGTGCATGGTCACGCCGCAAACGCCTTGGCCGTTTTGGCCGAGCGTGGGATTGTCGGCGCCATCCACGTTGATGAGGAAGTCTCCCACGAAATTGTCGGGCATGAATTGTGGGCAGTTGGTGCAACCGCAACCTTGCGCCGAAATATAGGACGGCACTGTATGGATGAGCAAACCAAGAACAAGCGTTGCAATAAAGGTTTTAAGCGATTTTCTCGAAAGTGTGGAGGGATTCTGCATCGGGAGGATATTTTGCAAAGGAGCAAATTTTGTATTCATAGTTTCCTAAAGCCATACTCATTGCCTATGATTCCGACAATGATTTGGGAAGCAATGTTCTAATATGTTAGGGCAAGGTAATCAAGCCCTGAAATTTTTGCGGGAAATATGGTGGGCGGGATTTTGTTGGGAAAAAGAGCCAGATTGGAGACTTTTCGCTGCTTTTTGGTGGCGAGGCGAGGGGTGTTTTTTGACAGGGTTTACACCTTGACAGGTTTTTTATTTTTTGACAGGATTTACAGGATGAACAGGATTTACAGGATGGCGTCGGCTTCGCCGACACTCTGTTCATTAAAATTGTCTACCTGACTCGGACTGGGATAAACCCCTGCGCTTCTTTGTCGGCGAAGCCGACCCCCATCCTGTTCATCCTGTAAATCCTGTCAAAAACATTATTTTAGTCAGACTTCGGCCAAACCTATCTGCTTCCGCAAATCCTTAACTGTTTCCGTCAAGAGCGGCTCATATTCAAAGTCGAAGTAAAGGTTGGTCTTGCTGCGCCATCCCCTTTTGAAGGCACGCCAAACGGCTTTTGGAAACAAAATCAGGCCGACAAAAACGGCACCGCCATTCAGAAACCAGGCCACTAAAGAAGTCCGGCAACCAGTAGCCAGTTCCCATGCCCCGATTTCTGCTTCGCCCCGCCAATTGGCAGGATAGCCTGTCAGCACATGATGGATGTCGTGGAATCGGGCGACTTTGACCCGGCTCGGTATATTCGGCAGATAAATGGGGAACTTCCTAATATAGAGGGCGAACCATTTTGCTGTATAAGCATCTTCGTTGAAGCCAAAGCGCTCGAACAGTTGGGCAAGGGCGGCTTTAATGGGGAGCTGGTCGTCGTACACTTCCATGAGCATAGATTTTATGCAAAGGAAAACAAGCGAATTGAAGCCTTGATTATTCTAGGTGGGACTTTGTGGGTTGTAGTCTTAAAATATATTTATTCTTTACAAGGGTGCCCAACTCTTTTTGCCAATAACTTACATCCCAGCCAATTTGCAGGCACACTTGCCAAAGGCGGGGTATTTTTGCTTGGGAACCAACTACACTTTTCATGCAAAAATCTATACTACTCTCCAGCCTGCTTTCTCTGATTTGTCTGTCTGGCCTCGCACAATCGCCCTGGTCACTGGTCAGCGAGACCCAAACAAACAATTACTACAGTATTTACGCCGTCAATAAAGACAAGGTGGTAACGACCGCTGAATGGGGGATGCTTTTTCAAAGCAACGACGGCGGGCATACGATGCAAGCCTATCAATTGGACAGCAATTTTTCACTTTTCTACGATGTGGCATTTCTTGGCCAGCAGCACGGTTTTGCAGGAGGAGGTTGTTATTTCACCACGGATGACTGTGTCGAAAACGTGATTGCAAGTACCACCGACGGCGGACAAAACTGGGTATGGAAACAGATAGCTGCTGGCGTCGGCGTTTTGGCCGACCTGAGTGTACTGCCTGATGGCACCGTATTCGCCTTGGGTGATTACAATGGCTTATTTCGTCGCCAACCCTTGTCCCAAAACTGGGATAGCCTGGGCCGGCCGGGCATCATTGAATCAGGCGCTTATACTGGAATGCAATTTCTGGACACAAAAAACGGATTCATTGAACACTGGACTTTTGAAGCCGGGCAAAACCTGACCCACTTGCTTCGCACCACGGATGGAGGATTGCAATGGACAGAGGTTTTGACGGGGGCCAACAGTTCCCAGCAACCCTTCTATTATTTTCTCGATACGCTGCATGGATTTCAATTGAGCAATAACGGACAATTGGGAAGAACTGTTGATGGCGGAACGAGCTGGACCACCGAACAGGCATTCGGAACAAGCGAAGCGATTTTAAAGTTGGATTTTGTCAATCCAAGCGTTGGGTATCTTTCTACTTGGGAAATGCCCGCTCAAATTGGCCGGATGTACCGCAGCACGGATGGCGGTGCTCACTGGTCGCTGGATTTAAAGGCAGACTCTGTCTACCTGCAAGACTTTCATTTTGCCGATACCGAAAATGGGTATGCGATTTCGAATTATCGCCAGATTCTCCGGCGCACGGGCAGTGTTTCCACCTCAATGCCGCAGTCGGGCTCTATCTTGAGTATCACGCCCAATCCTGTCTATGGGCTGGCTACCATTACGCTCCCGGAAAATCGCACTGGCGATGCATTGCAGATATTTGATTCGCTGGGACGGATGGTGCAGCAAATTGAACTTGCAAAGGGGCAGCAAGAAATCACGTTTTTAACCAGCGGATTAAGAGCTGGGATCTATTTTCTGGCGATTCAGGGACAGGCGGATGAGGTGATTAAGTTTGTGGTGAACTGATGAGGCTAAGATGTCAAGCATTTGAGCCTCATCAGTTATTGTGCAACAACTCTAATTATTTTTCATGACTCGAAATTTTGTATGAGACGCCTCCTATTACTTTTCCATTAGCAATATGAGCAACTGTAATAACTTCATTCGCTTTAATTCCTGGTGGCAGTGTAAGCGGATCAACAGGATAGTACGCGCCTGTTTCTTGAGGTATTCTTGTATTCTTTCCATCCCATTTATTCAAATCTGCTTTTGCAACTTTTAGTTTAGCGAATCCCAAATCATCAGGTACGGCAAGTCGTAGCTGATGTGGATAGGCATCATGATTTTGATTCGTTTTCCCCGTTGGCAATACATCAGGGTTGTTCAGTGATAGATTCCAGTTTTTACTCCTCGGAATAATGTGTATCATTTGTTCTTTAGGAGGCCAGGCGAAGCGCAACATAGCAGTAAAATTAAAATCATGATCCATATCAGCTTCTGCTACGTTGTTAAAATTACGGAATGCCATTTTGTTATCCGTATTAGGATCGCCACTACATGTCACAACAGCTTTCACGCACCAGTGATTATGATGAGTGCCATCATCTATCGGACACCAATCCACTGCAAACCAATTGTCGCTTCCTGCATTCAGCGTTTGCATGGTTAACTGCTGTGTTACCATTGCCATGTTTTGTACGGGTATCCATGCTGCTGCACTAAGATAAGGAGTTGCTTTTTGGTACCAGAAATCAATTTGAATATTGTTTACATTCAAATTGCCACGGTTGCGCAAACGGACTTTTAAAGTATTGTTTTGCCCAAAGATAACATTTACATCATCAAGCCCATCGTTATTCGTATCCACCATTATATCGGGAGAAATCCATGTCCATGCCCAACCTTTAGGGTCAACTTCATATTCTGTGCCAACCCGTGAATTCCAGCGGGTAACCATCACATCACTCGCTGACGCTTGTTCATCAAAATGAATGGTAAAATCACCACCATTTTCTTTGCTCCCAATAATCACGATTACTTTTGATAAACCCGCCATATTGATGGTTTTGGAATAATTCGTTTTATCAGACCGATGAATATCAACCAATGTATCACCAGCTCCCAAACGAATAATCTGGACAACAGGATCGGTAAGCCCGACAGTAGCTGAGAAATTAACCCTCAACATTCGGGGCAAAGACATTGCATCCGGTGTAATTGTATAATATTTTGCAGCATAAGGATTTTGTGCAGCTATATTGCGGGTAACAGCAGCACCTTGTCCTATGGTGATTGTTTCAGTAGCTACAGATTGTGCATTTAATACGGTGGGGCCGGTTGCCTCATCATCCTCCAAATAATCAAAACGCTGGTCATAATCCGCATCACCTGGCGCCAACAGGCGATGTAAATAATTTGCAAGAAGATAGTTGCCATAAGTAGTTTCGTTACTACCTAATTCCGTTGCAGCCATATCGTAATAGCTAAATTGGTCAAATGTACCATACCAAGGCATACGATTTCTTGCATTTCTCACTGCTTGGATCGCATATCCTGCTGCCATGCCTCCTGCTTCTTCCAAAAGAAATCGATACGTTTCAATTCCTACTGCTGGTTCATTTGCCGGGTTAGTATTAGGACTGTGGTGCTCAGCAAAATATTTCCAGAACAAGCCTGCAGCATATCGTATGGGCGTTCTAGCGCCTCCTGTATCAATCAATGAATTATTCGGATTGGAAAAAAGGCCATCTGAAGAAGCTGAGCTAATGTATCGGTTAGGCGCATCGTAAATACAATCTTCAATCAAACGAGCCCCCCCTTCTCTTAATATTCCATATATGCCTCCAGCGACAAACAGAGTGGGATTATACCGGTATTGCACCTGGTGAAACATTTCGTGAGGAACTGTTCCAAAATGCAATGGGTCTGTATCAGAAAATCCCACTTCTACATAATTCCAGGAAGGAGTTGTTTGTCCTAAGATAGTTCCTGCTTGGGTTTTCAATCTCATTTCAAAAAGCGCGGCACCACCCCTTGGATCCTGAAAAGCAAATTGAGCATTCAAATAATGTGAAAGAGCATATTCAGCCATCAATCCTATTTGTTGTACATAGGTTGGTGCAACTTCAGTATTCAGTGGATTGACCGTTTGCAAATCGGCAAGATTCGCCCGTATAACTCCGATTAATTGTCCTCCAGCACCGGGGAAATTATAGTTTTGATCTGCTGCTGGCAGACCAGATAAAGCTGCCGGCAGTTGATCTGCATTACCTGCATCCAGCGTATAAGCAGTTAAGGTGTTAGCAGTGTAAAAATTGTGTATCGTTGTTCCCGGAGCATAATTATCTGCATCATTAATATCCGCCTCAGCATTTCTTTCTTTAAGCAGCAATCGAAAAGTGGCTTCCATTCCTTCACCACAATCATCTACTATATCATGTTTATGCAGGAAGGTTGGAAATGCTTTTTTTATCAATTCCAAATTCTCCACTTTCATTGCAGGATAACGCAACAACTTATAGGCATTAACCAAATCCTTTGTACTCAATCTGCTTACGTATTTCATATTCACTGGCATGCCAAGTACATTTGAGACTTCTTTTAAATCTTCAATGTGTCCTCTAAATGGAATATTTAAGTCAAGAGTAGTGTGCCGACCTGCATCTATTATTACACTTTTTTCAGTCGAATAAACCAAATTATCGTTTTCATCATAAACCAAAACAAAGATATCCGGATGTCTTTCCAGCTTAATGATAGGTCCTGTAAAATCTTCTCTGTTAAATTTAATTTCATAGCGACCATTCTCATCTGAGATGCCATCACCAAGTAATTGGTCTCGAAAAAAATCTTTGTCAAAAGCTCGCACTTTCAATTTTGAAAGAGCCTTTCCAGAGTAGGAATCTCTAATGATTCCGCTGACTGAATAATTAAATTGTTTTTTCATGTGCTTTTTGTTATTATTTTTTTGCCTACTCTCTATCGGATTTTCGGCATACTCCGTTTTTTATTTTCAGTTTGTCAAAATTAATTTCTGTGTAAAAAAAAGACCCCCTGATCACCCGCGCATCTACGCGAAGCAATCAGGGGGCAACATTCATTGAGGATTTTGGAGCACAGACATATTGTTTTGATTTGAGGTTGTGCGAGCAAATGTAGAAGGCCGATTCAGATTTTTCGAGCCTTGCCCAAAATTTATTTTTGCTGAACCTTAAATATTCAAACTATCAGGTGGGCCTGATAGTTCCCCAACCATATTCTTGTTTTCAAATCTTATGGGCGCCAGCCGGACGAGTTTTTGGTGTCGCTCACCGAATCCTGTCCAGTGGTTAAGTTTGTGGTAAAGTGATCGGGCAATCTTCTACAAATGCTTTGAAGTTGTCAATGATGCCAGCTTGCTCCTCCTCCCTCCACTGAAGTCTGTAAACCACGGGAACGCCATCTTTTATTACATGCAGCGTCAATCCATCGTCATAAGGAAGGAAGTTGGTTTCGACAAAAGTCCAGGTTTCGCCAACTGTGTGTTCCTGGCGGTCGAAATCGGTGAAGGGTTTTATGACTTTGTAGGATTGGTTGGGGGTTAAGTGG
>JACMMM010000658.1 GCA_014379065.1 Saprospiraceae bacterium | reverse complement strand
CCCTGGATCAGCGGCCCGAACGATACCATGTCGAGGCCCTTATAGGCTTCTCCGATGATGCCACATTCAAGGCCTGCATGGCAGGCTTCGATGACGGGCGCGTGGCCGAATTTTTTCTCATAAATACCCGCCATTTTTTGCACGATTTTGGAACTTGGGTTGGGTTTCCAGCCGGGATATGCGTTGGCCGTTTGCACTTTAGTACCTAACAGATCAAAGGGTGCACGGAACGCTTCGGCCACATCGGCTTTGCTGGATTCTACGGAACTGCGCTGGAGGGAACCGATGCTCAGTTGGCCATCGCCAAGGGTGATTTTTGCCAGATTGGTGGAAGCCTCCACGAGTCCGGGGATTTCCGGGCTCATGCGGTACACGCCGTTTTGCACGGCACGGATGGCGTGAAGGAATTTCGCCTGATCGCTTTTCCGCATCACTTTGGCTGGTTTGGCGATTTCGGTTGCAGCGATCTTTATGTTTGGCTCGGTGGTTTGGTATTCTATGGCGATTTCTTTGCTGACCGCTTGGAGCAGTTTGGCAAAGCGTTTTTCATTTTTTACCATCACCACTGCCTTTGCTTCGCGCGGGATTTCATTGCGCAAATTGCCGCCATCGAAACTGGACAAACGCAGCCCCGCAGGTGCAAGGGCCATCAGCACCCGGGCAAGGATTTTATTCGCATTGCCGCGACCTTGGTTGATGTCCATGCCGCTGTGGCCGCCCCGGAGGCTGCTGACTTTCAGCTGAAATGCCGCCAGATTTTCCGGCGCAGCATCTTCCTTGTATTTCCAATCAATGAGCGTATCAATGCCGCCCGCGCAACCGATGGTCAGCACATGGTCTTCTTCGGTATCGAGGTTGAGCAGCAACTTTCCTTTGAGCAAGCCGCGACCAAGTTGTTTGGCGCCGCTCAAGCCTTGTTCTTCGTCGAGGGTAAAGAGGGCTTCCAAGGGCGGGTGAGCGATGTCTTTGGAAGCCAAAACCGCTAAAATGGAAGCGACGCCCAAGCCGTTGTCAGCGCCCAAGGTCGTTCCACGGGCGCGCACCCAATCGCCGTCGAGGTACATGTCAATACCTTGTTTGTCAAAGTCGAACGTGACATCCGCGTTTTTGGAATGCACCATATCGAGGTGTCCCTGAAGGATGGTGACAGGCCTTTTTTCGCGACCCGGTGAGGCTGGTTTTTTGATGATGATGTTCCCGAAATCATCGCTCAGCGTTTCTAAACCGTGTTTTTTGCCAAAGTCCCGCACCCATTGCGCGATGCGTTCTTCCTTTTTGGAAGCGCGGGGAATGGCGTTGAGGTCGGCGAAAAGGCTCCAGGGCGCGGTGGGTTCGAGTTGGCGAATTTGATCGGACATGGTTGCGGAAAATGGTAGATGATTTTGGCTGATGAAAGCGCAAAACTACATTGAAATTCGGCTTTTGAATGCCATACTGTTTATAATTCAACGTTCCCTTCCAGTCCTAATGCTCCCCGATTTCTTCCTAAATTTGCGGTTCAACACATGGACGATTGAAATGAAAAAAACTATGTTTCTGCTGCTCTTGCCACTCTTTTCCGCTTGTGGTAAAAACGATACCATCTATCCACTCACTGAAACAATTTGGGGAACCCCGGAGGTATTGCACGTTCCCGATAACGTTGGTTTTTACAGTACTAAACTTGGGTCTTACGAATTCAAATCCGATGGCACTTACAAAGCCATCATCGGTTCTAACACCTTGGAAGCTAAGTGGGACTGGCTGGTGAAGGGAGAAAAATTCAAGTTGGACTATGAGGGTCAGGTTACGCACAACGAAATTTTCACCATCCTTTCCATGCAGGACACGCTTTTGCATGTAAAAAAGAGAAATGAAGGGGAGTCGGAAAATAACGGCAATTATTGGGAGCTGAAATACCGGCCGTATTGAAAGACAATGGGCTGTCTCAATTGAGACAGCCCATTGTAAAAAAACCACAGACACCGCATTGTGCAAACCAGAGCTTCGCAAAACTGGTAAGTGGAGCAGACAGAACGGAGGCGGCAACTTGCTTAAAGCCGGACAAGTCAACGGCAACAACCTGCCTAAAATTCCGGGGAGTACTCCTTTGAAAATTAGTGTTCGAGCCGGTGCAGAGAGAACGGCGCCTGTAGTGGGGCAAAGGTACGGATTGTTTGGCAGTGGAAAGGTGGAGCGTTTGTTAAATCTACCCTGACCCCCCTCCGCTTGCCAAGCAACGAAGGGAAATTATATGCCAAAACACCATCTGTTTTTCAGGAAAAACATCGTACTTCGCCTACAGAAGGATTGCCGAAAATCGCTATGCATAAGCCGCGACGCTCGGTAATCTTTCGCGGATGGGGGGATTGCCGTAAATTGGGGGTTACGGGGAACAGTAGTTAAACGCCAATCACAGGGGTATCCGAACGTGACACTGGGTATATAATATATTGATTGTCAATTGTTTTGGCGGATGGCGGACAGTTCTGGGGATGCCGCCCTCAAGACCTGCTCTGGGAGTAGCCCGCCGTTTCAGCCGCATTACATAGATATAATATTGATTTTCACCAGATTTTAGGATTGTGGACAGGCGTGGCGGCAGATCGTTCAGGGCATTCGCCGGTAAAGCCCTGCCCCGCACTTGGATAATCACCAATTTGCCAATAACTTTGGGGTCTAACAAGACTGTTAATCAGACAATCGAACGCACGGCAGATGCTATCATGGTGAAAATTTAGTTTCTTATCGGCCGCTTGATAGAACTCAATAGATGTTAAAAACCGGAGCGGTTTTCGTGGTCTGTTGTTTAAGTTTTCTTGCCTGGTCACGACAAAATTGACAGCCCGTCTTAAAACAACTACTGGCAAACATGAAAAAAATCTACTTTCTTTTATTTTGCCTCATCGAGGTGGTTTCATTGCCTGCCCAATGTCCGACCGGAGATATAATACTGAGCACGCAGTTGAGTATTGATAGTTTTTCGAATACTTATTCAGGATGTACCAATATGCCTTTTAGCATCACCATTGCAGAAGGAATACCGGGGAATATCATTAATTTAAAAGGACTCTTGCAGTTGAATAGTATTGGAGGCAACCTGACCATAGGCGGTACTATGGCCTTAACGAATTTAATCGGATTGGATTCGCTTACTTTTATCGGAGGCCAACTAACTGTAGACGGCAATTTTGCTTTGGCCAATTTATATAGCTTAAATGCCCTTGATTCTATTGGAGAAGATGTTTTTATCGGCAATAACACCCTGACCAGTTTAACTGGGCTGGAAAGGCTCCGTGCTATTGGGGGAACACTGGCAATAAGTTCTATTCTGGATAGTTTAGCCGGTCTGGAAGCGCTCATGTCTATTGGGGGGGACTTTAAATTATATATTAATACCCATTTGACCAATTTAAAAGGGCTGGATTCGCTTACTTCTATTGCAGGGGACCTATATCTACTTACTAATTACAATTTGGTTAGTTTAGCCGGATTAGATAGACTTACGTTTGTCGGAGGAAATCTGGATGTACAAAATAATTATTCTCTTGCCAATTTAGCGGGTCTGGATGCTCTTAAGACCGTCGGAGGTACGGTAACCATACAAACCCATCCTTCCCTGAGCAATATTACGGCGTTGGCAGCGCTTACGTCTATTGGGGGCGATGTAACCATAAAAGATAATTATTCATTGGAGAGTTTAACTGGTTTAGATGGGATTCCTTCCCTGCCGGAAAACCTGTATATAGGCAGTAACTATTCTCTGGTCAGTTTAGCGGGCCTCGATGCCCTCACGGCCATTGGCGGAGATTTGTCTTTGTATGAAAATAGCTCTCTGATAAATTTATCGGGATTAGGTTCCCTCACTTCCATCGGCAGAAACCTGTCGGTAAGCGGGAATCTTGCCCTGACTAGTTTAACGGGATTAGGATCCATAACGGCTATCGTGGGCAACCTGTTCATGGACCATAATAATTCATTAATCAACTTAACTGCTTTTGATAGTATCAGCTACATTGGGGGAAACCTAAATATAACCAGCCACCATGTATTACCAACCTTGACGGGCTTGGCCGCACTTACTGCGGTCGGTGGCAATGTGGCTATCGGGTATAACGACGGATTTACAAACTTAACCGGACTGGATGCCCTCGCTTCTATTGGAGGAGATCTAGAATTATACGTTAATAATAGTTTGACCAGTTTAGACGGATTAGCTACGCTCACTTCGATCGGGGGATTGTTAAATCTATCCGGTAATTATCTGCTGACAGACATAGCGGGCATCCAAAACATCGACCCTGCTACTATCAGCCTATTGTCTATTAGAAACCACAGTTTTCTCTCTTATTGTTCCCTCCCGAATATTTGTATCTATTTGGCTGATCTGAATAATCCTGCCACTATATTACTGAATAAGACCGGTTGTGAAATCAGAGAAGCCATTGAAGTCAACTGTGCGGCAGTGGCAACAGAAATGGCTGATGCTGAAAAAAAGTCAATTGACCTGTTCCCAAATCCGACTTCGGGAATCATGGCCATCAGCGGTATAGATCCATTGGAGCACGCAACCGCCAGCATTACCGACAGCATGGGAAAGCTGGTATCGGACGTATTACTTGCCTCCCATACAATTGACTTGTCGGGAAACCCCAATGGATGGTATTTGGTAACTATAACGACTAATAATCAACAAGTGATAAAACGAGTAGTCAGGAAGGAGTAGTCAAACAATATTTCACTAAAGATATCCTGTTTGAACGAGCAAAATATTAGTCTGTAAAGGGGATTGATCGGTTTGATGCCTCATGGTCTTCGATTGAGCGCTTGGAAGGTAAAAGCCTCAGACAACTCAAAACTATTGCAACTATCCAGAGCGTCGGATTGTATCTGATTTGATCTCAAAGCACCTAATCATAAAATTTGGACAAGGCGCGGGGACAAATTACCGTGCTGGGAGATAATTTCAAAACATTAAAAATTACAATTATG
>JACMMM010000657.1 GCA_014379065.1 Saprospiraceae bacterium | reverse complement strand
GGGACCTATACCGTGACCATTACCAGTGTAGGAGCTTCCTGTACCGCCACCGCTACCGCCACGCTTACAGAACCCCTCGAACTTTTTGGCACTGCGTCACCCAACGATGTTACTTGTTTCGGGCTTGCTACTGGCACAGCAGCGGTGTACCCTAGCGGTGGAGTACAGCCTTACAGTTTCGTGTGGAGCAATGGCCTTTTGGCCGATAGCATTTCCAATTTATTGCCGGGGACTTATACCGTCACTATTACAGATGCAAACGGCTGCAAGAAATCGAATTCGATGACGGTTTTTGAGCCTGCTGCCATCCAGATCCTGACGGCATTGAACAGAAGCCCATCGTGCTTCGGACTTTCTGATGGTCAATTGACCACTTACGCGGTGGGCGGTACGACACCTTTTCTCTTTGTTTGGAACTCTGGGCAAGTTAATCAGGGCATTACGAATATCTCGGCAGGCACTTACACGGTGACGGCCACCGACGGGAACGGCTGTTCGCAAGTAAAAACCGAAACAGTTACCCAGCCAACCCTACTCACCAGTTTTGCTACACCCGAAGCCGTCAAATGCTTTGGCAAAAACACAGGTTCGCTCCATATTGATGCCGCAGGAGGATCCCCTCAATACGCAGCCACTTGGACTGGCCCCAACGGCTATGCTGGCAATGGACTTAATGTTGCCAACCTTCTTGCTGGGCAATATTCCGCTACGGTTACCGATGCTCACGGGTGTACGAGCACTTTGACTTCGACTGTGAACCAACCTACGGAGCTCCTGCTTGCTTTGCCACAAATCTCTGATACGGTGTGCTTTTTGGCTACAAACGGAACGGCCAGCGTTCAAGGCTCTGGCGGTACTTCGCCCTACACCTATCACTGGGACGCGAACAACCAAACGACCCAAACAGTTATAGGGCTTGCCTCCAGTCAATACCACGTCACCATCACTGACGCAAACGGCTGTATCACTACAGGCGAAACCTTTGTGCAACAACAGCAAGAACTCAACACCTACGGCGAGGCCGAAGCACCCGGCTGCCACGACGGCTCAGATGGGACGGCTTCTGTGATTTCTATTTTTTATGGCGCCACTCCTGCCAACCTTGCTGATTTCAACTATAGATGGAATACTACGCCGCAACAAACGGGCCTGAATGCAACGGGGCTACAGGGTGGGCAAACCTATATTTTGACGGCTACTGATGCCTTGGGATGTACTGCAACTACTACGGTTCCTGTAGGCAATCCGTTCCCCATTGAGACTTCTTTGTCGGGTTCTGCGGACGTAAAATGTCATGGCGATGCCACGGGCTGGGCTTCTGCACAAGCCGATGGCGGCACTGCCCCTTACATCTGGCATTGGAATGGCGGCACTACCCCAAACGACTCGCTGGCACAAGGACTTTTGGCGGGCACCTACCGCGTCACGATTACGGATGCAAATGGATGTCCCGGTACCTCTAGCGTGACCATCGGTGAACCAACTGAGTTGCGCGTGTCACTCTCTTCCATTCATGTAAAATGTTTTGGGGAAAGTACCGGCAGCGCAAAAGCCACCCCCTCTGGCGGGACGGCCCCTTACCAATTTGTTTGGGCGAATGGCACACAAACAACAAACATTCAAAACCTTCCCGTGGGCACCTATACGATGAGCGTCACTGACGCGAATGGTTGTACTGTCCCTGGTTATGTCACCGTGGAACAACCTGCTGAACCATTAGGTGGTTCAGCCGCAATGCAAGAACCCCGCTGCAACGGGGGGTACGATGGAAGAATATTTTTGACTGGAACGGGCGGTACCGCACCGTATCGCTACGTTTTAAACAATAAGCCACCCAATGGCTCACCCGTTCAAATCGGTATCTCGGCAGGCACATACAACCCTAAAATCGTGGACGTCAATGGATGTGAATTTGCGGTTGCGCCCATCGAAGTGACACAACCAGATCCAATTCTTGTAGACCTTGGCCCTGATATCAGGATTCTTTTTGGACAGGATACCCAATTGCTTGCCCTCGTGACGAATGCCAGGGGATTGACCCAGTATGCCTGGACACCAGCAGACAGTATCTGGCTCAGCTGCCTTGACTGCCTTAACCCGTCGATTTATTCGCTTGAATTCCCGACTTATTTTGAGGTGGTGGTGACAGATTCTCTTGGCTGCCGCTCCGAAGACCAGATTCTGGTGTCGGTGGAAAAGCACCGCAAAGTGTTTGTCCCAACCGGCTTTACGCCCAATGGCGATTTCATTAATGACCTTCTGCTCGTACATGGCCAAAGCAATTCAAAAGTCTTGGACTTTAAAATCTTTGACCGTTGGGGCGAAATGGTATTTGAACTAAAAGACTTTGCTTTCAACGACGACACCAAGGGCTGGGACGGCAACTTCCGAAACCAAGCTTGCGACCCGGGCGTGTATGTCTGGATGCTCGAAGTGGAGTATGTGGACGGGGTGCGCGAAGCGTTTAAGGGGAATACGACGTTGATACGGTAATGGTCGGGCGACCACGAGGGTCGCCCGACCGACTTCGATCTGTGTTTGCTAGTTAGGGGCGGAGGAGATGGGTGGTTTGGTAAATGCCATATAAAAAGGATTAAAATAACAATACAAAAAAAGGCATCCATCATTCCGACGGATGCCCTTTTTGTTTTCATAGCTAGTGATTGGTTTATCGGTGATTGGTGGACTGGTGATTGGTGGGCTAGACCGATGAACCAGTCCACCAATCACCAGTCACCAATCACTAATAAACCACTACCTGCTCCATCCCTATCTTACCACCTTCAAACCTCGCCCTTACAAAATAAACCCCTGCGGCCGGGTTTCCGAGCAGCCAAACCTGTGTCCCTTTTTCCTCGGGGCTTATCTTGAGCGGCACGATTCTTCCAGTGCTGTCAAACATCTCTACGCTTTGGATTTTGTATGCTGATGAAATGCTGAATTCCCGGTTTACAGGATTGGGAATTATCTTCAAATCCGTCATCTGAGTGGGCTGTTCCGTGCCTACAAAGGGATGTATCGGTTGCCCTTCCACGATTCTATAAAAAAGGTCAGCGGCTAGATTGCTAAAGCTTTGTACCGTCCCGGAAGGCCAGCGCACAACGAGCGAGTCAATGGTCGTCGCGTCGTTGAGGCCAAAATGTTGCCGGAGATCGTGCTGGCTTTGGAAGGAATTATGGGCCGATACTTCGCGGATTTGCCACTTGGCTTGTCCGCTGATGGTGGCTTTCAAGCGCAGCAGTGCTCCGATGGCCGAGCGGTTGCTTGGCCCGCCTTGCAAACTGAATTGCGCCCAGTGACGACCGGCAGCAAGGGTGTCGTTGCGAAAAAGAGACCTGCCCGTTGTGGCGCCGTTTACCATGAAATCAAGGTCGCCATCGTTGTCGTAATCGGCCAGCGCTAGGCCACAGGCATTCGTATTTGCCGGGACTTGACCGGCAATTTTTGCCTGGGCGAATGAAATGCCGAGATTGCGGTAAAAATCAATGTCGGTCGTCGCGTCGCGTGTTATGAGGACGTCCAAATCTCCGTCGTTGTCCAGGTCACCCCAGGCGTTGGTAAGCAATTGACCTTGCGTGGTGAAGGGCGTGTTGGTCGCGACATAAGTGCCCTGATTATTGACGTAAAAACGGGTTTTTGCCCCGGAATAATTGGTTAGACAAAGCTCCATATCTCCGTCGTTGTCGAAGTCAATGGCGTTGTACACTTGACCATCTTCCAGCAAATTGAAAGGTGGGGCTTTCAGTCGCTGGAGGGAGAAGCTGCCCGTCTCTTTCAACATATTCCGATAGCAGAAATCCGGTCCCTGTGTCCCGCCCGGCCCAGAGCCAATGAGCAAATCCATATCGCCGTCGAGGTCGTAATCTGTCCAAACGGGAATCGTAAAAGGTCGAAACTCGCTTGCAAATTCATAGCCCGTCACGAGCGAAAAAGTGCCGTCGGTGCCTTGCAGGTAAAACTTGCAAGGCTGTTGCACACTGCCAGACGGGAAACCATCTGCGTGTGTAAAAAAGAGATCGAGCCGGCCATTGTTGTCGGCATCCACAAGAGAGCAGTCCCAGGCTCGGTAATCTGTGAATTCGGGCAACAGAGCGTTTTTCAATTCAAAGCTGTTGTTGCCCAAGTTGAAATGAAGTCCCGAAACGGTGCTGGCAGAAATGCAGTCCAGATCGCCGTCGTTGTCGAGGTCGCCCCAGCTGGAGCCTGACGCGGCTTGGCCGAGCGTCACGCCGTTGACATCGGGAAGTTGCTCGAAATTCCCATTTCGGAGGTTGCGAAACAAGAATTTTTGGCTCATGAACGCATCTGGCCAGTTGTCGTGGTCGAGGTCAATCCAGACGCAACCTTTGTAGTTGGCGGCGGTGTTGGTGAAACTGACCAATGGGTTGGCAGGGTCGCTGATTTTGGTGAAAAGGCTTTGGGCTGATAGAACCCAAGGGAAAAGCAGAACATAAGGAAGTAGTCGTTTCATGTGCGGTGCAAATTTGTTTGGTAAAGAATCCGACCCAAAATCTGCCCGTATTTGCCCTAAGAAGTCAATTCCGATAAAGATTGACGCTTCCCGGAGAGGTTTTCCGTTTTTTCGCGGTAGAATTATTTTCGCTATCATGCAAACACCTCCTTCTTTTGATTCCTGGACCATTGTCTTTCTCATCGCTGCGGTGCAGGGTTTCTTTACGGCTTTGGTGCTGTGGCGTTGGCGACGCGGCCATCCACAGGCCAATCGCTTGCTGGCAATGTTGCTTTTCTTGTTCTCCGTCACTTTGGTGGAATATGTGCTGTACTGGACGGGCTACCTGTACGATTATCCCCACATGGCGAATGTGAGCTTGCAATTCCCCTTCCTCTATGGGCCGATTATGTGGTTGTACTTGCGCATAATCTATGAGGGTAGGCCCTTGAAAAAGCAAGATTGGTGGCTGTTCATGCCGTTTGTATTGGGCATACTGCTTTTCGCACCATCGTATCTCGCTGATACCGCTCTGAAGCGGGCCACGCTTAGCGGGGAGGTTCCGTTTCAGGGTAATATCTGGCTGATGCGCATCCAGTTTTGGGCGCGAATCGTGTGGGCACTGGGTTTTGCGCTTTGGAATTTGGCCTATATACTGCGCCAACCACGGGTGGGGGATACAGCACGTTGGGCAAGATGGTTGACCGGGTTTTACCTCGTTTTTGTGCTGGCCTATATTTCTTACTTCGTGCTCATACAGTTCTCCTTTTTCAATACGAGTTGGGATTACCACATCTCTGCGGTTATGACGGCCATGATTTACCTCATTGCCTATTCCGGTTATGCCCAACCCGCTGTTTTTGAAGGGTTTCATTGGAACGAGCCCAGTGCCCCGACCAAATACCGCAACTCTGGCCTCACCCCTGAAGCCAGTCGTTCTTTGCTGCAAAATCTTCAACTACTCATGCGGGAGGAACGGGTTTATCACGATCCGGACATCAGTCTCGACAAACTCGCCGCTCGGCTCAGCGCCAGCAAACACCACGTTTCGCAGGTCATCAATGAGCAACTGGGCACTTCGTTTTTTGAATATGTGAACCAGCTCCGCATTGAAGAAGCCAAAACATGGCTCGCCGAAACTACCCGCAGCGATTTCCATGTCATCGAAATAGCCTATTCGGTGGGTTTCAACAACAAGGTGTCCTTCAATGCTGCGTTCAAAAAAGCGACGGGCATGACGCCCACGGAATTTCGCCGGAGCCATAGTGTGAGCGACGAGGAAGCGGGGCCGGCAGGGGCGCGGTAGAAGGGAAAGACAATCTGGGTGGCAATCTACCGTTTCAAAAACGACCCCCTGCGATTTCCTGAAGCCAGGAAATAAACGCCAGGTGGCAATTCGCCAATAAAAATCTTGTGCTCAGTGCTGGATTCGAGCAATTTGACGCCCATGGTGTTCCATATCTCTACAATCCCTCGAGCATTTACTTCGATGTAATCTGTTGCAGGATTAGGGTAAAGGACGAGCGTGGTGTCCTTTGCAATTCTTTCCGGAATGCTGCTACTGCCTTCTATTTCAATCGCACCGATGGATCGCGCGCTTGCAGAAAATGGTTTGCCATAAAAATCGGTAACAGGTTCCATTTGCGTTTTCCCGTTCCCAACTGCCGGGCTTCCTGTCAAAAGATGAAAATCTTGTCCGGGGCCGTCCACAAACATGGGGATGTTGGAACCATAAATCAATGGATTGGGGTCTTTAATGGGGTCCAAGTCCGGGGTGTCCCAATAAGGGCCAATGAAAGGATCATTCAGGAGGCTGAAATAAATATTGTGGCTGAAGGTGGCAGCCCCGGCGGGTTGTGTGCCGCCGTTGATGTAGGCCGAAGTGCCAAAGGCAAAAAGGTTGTTTTCCACTTGATTACCGGAGAGGGTAGGGTAGAAGTTGCTGGTCGTAAGGAACCGCATGGTGGCTTGCCCGCAATTATAAAAGGTGTTGTTGATCACCTTACAGTCTTTCGCGGACGACAAGGCCAGTCCACGGTAGCCGCCCATGATGATATTGGAATAAAATTTCAGGTTCTTCACTTCAAAACTATCCCCGACACAATAGAAGGCCGCACCCGTATCGCCGCCCAGTTCATAAGCCACCCAGGGCGACTGCGATGCATTCATGAATAAGTTTTGAGTCAGGGTAATGTTTGACGCACCTCCCTTTATGTGTCCTCCGCTGAGGCAATTTTCGAAGCGGTTGTTATGAATGATTCCCTCGTGACAGGTATTGTAACTCATGGCTTCACAAGCCGGAATGTCCTTGAATACGCAGTTGCTGACTTCAAAATGATCCACCCCAGCAAACTTGAACGCGACACTTGCTGCGGGGTCGGTGGTATTCGAAAAGGAACAGCGGTCTACCAGAATGTGATTGGATTGGGTCGTACAACTCCCGCCATTGTCGATGCTGAACAGGCGGCCCGGGTGTGCCGCATTTCCTTTAAAATTCAGGTCTTTAAATCGAAGATATTCGCAACGGATAAACTGCCAGCCCCCGGAAATATCAATAACATCATTTTGGTATCGGGTGATTGTGATCCAAGCTGTTGCGGTGCCCTTTAAATCGGTAATGGCCTGATAGCCAGCGTAGGAGCCTGCGTGGAGGTAAACGGTATCGCCGGGCTGGATCGCGTTGGCTGCGGCCTGGATGTTGGGGTAGGGCTGGTTTGGGCCAAGGTGGATTTGGGCCTGGGAGAGGACAGGAAATTGGAGCAGTATCAGTAGTGTTAAATATTTCATGTAGGCTGCTGATATTTATGACGGGATATTATGGACGTCTACCATGTACCTGAAAAATGCGTGGAAGACTTATCAGGGAATCACTTCGCTTTCTAAAATTTACCAGTCCAGTATGAATCTTTTGGGCTTCATCTACAGAGGTTAAACCCTCCTCTATCAGCGCTTTCGAGATTCCTTCAAAGGTGATTTCTGCCATCAGTTTACCCTCTCCTTCCAAATGGACAGGTTGAGATATTTGAAATTGCACGTCCACAAAACCGGTTTCTTGTAATAGCCCAACCAGTTTTTGTCCGATGTTGGCATCAGCGCCCCGCTTTTTCAATAAGCGCTGGTATAAGTTCACATACCGATTGAAAGGCCCGAAGGGTGGATGACTGAAATGCCCTGAAAAATCAGTATCCTCTATCAACAGCATCCCATCTGTTCTGAGGGCAGTCCACATGTTTTGAAGGACAATTTTCGGTTTTCTCAAATGGGATAACAAGAATCTTGAATACACGAGGTCGTAGGCTGATTCATCTGTCAGATCATAGGCATTGAATGCTTTGAATTGGACGTTTTTTATGCCTTTAATTGAAGCAGATTCTGTGGCCAATTGAATTTTATGTTCATCCAAGTCCAGGCCAACAATGATTCCATCAAAACCGATGCGTTTCGCGATTGCCAGCGTTACATCTCCTCCGCCGCAGCCCAAGTCCAGACATCGCATGCCCGCATGTAATTTGGCTGTTTTCAAAAATCTTTCCGTGCCCGGCCTTATCGTTCTGGACAGGATTTCTAAGCGCCTCTTTCCGGCTATGCCTCCATGTATCGTGTATTCTTGCATACTCAAGTTGTTATAGGCTCAACTTTGTGTTCAAAATCATGGGATAGCATTTGAATGGAATGATACAAACTACGCTTTTTCAAGTGGATGGTAGCCATGCCACCCTTTTTTGCATAGCCTTCCGATTTCAACAATTCAAGGATCAATACGATATCGTGCCATTTTCCGATCGCCTCTTGCAATTGATCCAGGTAGGCGTCATTCAAGTGTAGTTTGTGCACAAGCGATTTTGGCAGAATTCGATATAGATAAAGCAGATTTTTTATCTTCTTGCGCGTTTCGTGCCATTTTTCTATAGGTTCACCGGGTTGGTTAAAAAAACGAGATAACTTTTTTAACTGCTTCCTGTATAGACGTACCAAGTGTTTATCGCCAACATTCTGAAATTTTTTGGAAAGTACTTTGCCTGCCAATTTAACTATCCTAGTATAGGCATTGCGTTTGGCAAAAAATCGTTCAATTTCATCTCTTTCTATGTGTTCAAGCTCAACCTTATATGATACATCGTTTACGTGATATGCTTTGAGCAAACCTAAATTGATTTGGGCAGCGCGAATTTGCCCAGCATGTTTGAAGATGGATCGCAGTGAGCTAAGGCCTTCCGTTTTGCTTTTTTCATCTTGCAAAAAAAACAAGAGGGCTTTTATCTTTTTTACCTGTATGCGGAAATGATGCAGCGATTCGGCGTTTTTTGTTCCGAAAAAATCCGACAAATGGGTAACCATGGATTTCCCAATGGTCTTGAACTTCTTTTTCTGTCGCTTTTTTTTCAGCATTTTCAGTAGTTAAAGTTGCCTCATATTATTCAAACCTTTTCCAACGGCCAATAAGGCGGCTCCGGAAACTGCACCCGAATCGTATCCCCGGCCCATACGATTCCGCCTTGCAAAACAACGCCCATAATCCCCGCCTTTCGTATCAAGTTGCCGTTTTCGTCTCGTCCCAATACAGCTTTCATAAGCCCTTCCTGGATGCCATCGAGTTGGTTGCAAGGGTTTCTCAATCCAGTGACTTTCACAATGGCGCTTTCTCCGATCAGCAAGTGGGTGTTTCTGGGCAACTCAAGTAGATTGAGACCAGAAGTGGTGATGTTTTCCCCCATTTGTCCAGGCGTGATGTCAAACCCGGAGGCCCTGAGTTCTTCGTGCAATTCTGCATGGATCAGATGCACTTGCCTAAGATTGGGCTGAGTTGGGTCTTGTTTCACCCTCGAACGGTGCTTGACGGTAACGCCCATGTGCGCGTCTCCCTCGACGCCTAAACCAGTCAATAGATTGATACTGGCTTCGTTGGGTTTGCTCATGGTGTGTTCGGGGCTTTTGCTGACAGCTTTGACGGTTCCGGTCATTTTTATTTTGCAGAACAGGTTTTGTGGTTTCTTTGCCCTCAGGGAATTTGCGAATGTACCTCTCCAGCGCATTTCCCCACGCTAAAATACACATTCGATGGCAAACAAAAGAGCTTTCCCAAGTCCCATCAGCATATTGATGCTGGTCATTATACTTGCCGCGATCTGTACTTGGCTTTTGCCGGCAGGGCAGTATAGCAAACTATCGCTCAGTGCAGGGAAAGCTTTTATCGTCACTGCTCCATCAAGTGAAATGCAACTTCCGCTTACCCAAAAAACTTTGGACAGTTTGGGCATTGGCATCCCAGTTCAAAAATTTATTGATGGCGACATTCGCAAACCAGTATCCATACCCGGCACCTATCAAAAACTGGAAAAAAACCAGCAGGGATTTATAGAGGTTTTAGAAGCACCCATCAAGGGGATCATGGAGAGTATAGACATTATACTTTTCATACTGATCATTGGCGGTTTTATGTATGTGTTTAACGAAACCGG
>JACMMM010000075.1 GCA_014379065.1 Saprospiraceae bacterium | reverse complement strand
ATTTCAACCCCGCCAGCTCCGCAGTGCGCCTTTATTTGACCAATGTGGTAAAAGACATCGTGCAGCGCTACGATGTGGACGGCATCCATTTCGACGACTATTTTTATCCCTATAAAGAAAAAGACCTCAGCCTCGACGACGCGCTCGACGACTATAACGCCTTCGCTTCGGGCGACCACGATTTTACCGACATAGGAGATTGGCGACGGAACAATGTGAACCTGCTCATCGAGGGCGTGTCGAAAACCATCAAACAATACAAGCCCTACATAAAGTTTGGCATCGGGCCTTTTGGCGTGTGGCGCAACAAGGAACGCGACCCGGAGCGCGGCTCTGACACCCGCGCCGGGGTGACCTGTTACGACGACCTCTATGCCGACGTCTTGCATTGGCTCGAAAAAGGATGGATAGATTACGTGGCTCCCCAAATCTATTGGAGCATCGGATACCCTCCTGCTGACTACGAGATTTTGGTAGATTGGTGGAGCAAGCATCTCTATGGCAAACAACTATACATTGGCCATGCGGCGTATAAAATCAACAATTCCGCCAACGACTCAAACTGGGAGAAAGAAGAAGAAATCAGCGACCAAATCACCCTCAACCGTACCAACCCGAATGTGAGTGGCAGTGTGTTTTTCTCTGTAAAACCACTCCTGAGAAACCCGCTGGGCGTACAAGACACGCTCATCAATTCGCTTTGGAGATACCCCGCGCTGGTGCCGCCCATGCCCTCGCTTTCCAAAGCCACCCCCGCCACGGCCACCGTTTGTAGGGTAGAAGGAACAGCCCGAACCGTGAAACTCACCTGGAATCTTTGTCAGCTTCTATCCGGCGATGAAATGCCTTTTTATTTCGCCCTCTACCGTTTCGATGGGGAGGGCGTCGGGAAGTTGGACAATCCGCGCAACCTTTTGGGATTCACCCCTTTTTACGCGGACAAATGGGTTTTTGAGGATTACACGGCCATTGACGGCGAATATTACACCTATGTCGTGGTTGGCTTCAATCGTGCCGATGTAGGGAGCAACCCCAGCGACCCAACGTTTGTGAAAAAGACGAAAAATGGCGCGAAGAAAAAGCGGAAAATTTTTGGGTATATGTTTTAAAATGAAAGTCCTCCTCACCACACTCAACGCAAAATACATCCACACCAACCTCGCCATCCGGTTGCTCTATCAGCTGAACCGCGAATGGCCTGGATTGGCATGGCGTGAGTTTACCATCAAACAGGATCAGGATGAAACCGCCCGTTTTTGCGCTGATTTTGAGGTCGTTGCGTTTAGTTGCTATATCTGGAATATCACCCAAACGCTGAGCGTAGCCCGTAAAATAAAGGCCCTTAGCCCAGCTGTTCAAATCTTGCTAGGCGGCCCGGAAGTTAGCTATGATTGGCAGGACGTGATTGTCCGCCCGGAGGTAGATTTTATCATTACAGGTGAAGGCGAAACGCCGTTTAGGGAGTTCCTGTATGCCTGGCCGGAGGTAGGACATCTGGCCAATCTTATCAGCAAAACGGAGGGCGGCGAGATTCGATATTTTTCCAACCCGGTGACCTTCGAACTCGAAAATTACCGGTTTATCCGCCCTTGGCAAAACGATCCGCCCGAAGACTTGCGCAGCAAAGTATTGTACGTCGAAACCTCCCGAGGCTGTCCCTACAAATGCGAATTCTGCCTCGCCAGCCTCGACAACAAGGTGCGCTATTTGCCTGATGAACACATTAAACAGACCCTGCTCTATCTCATGGAACACGGGCGCGTGGTCAAATTCCTCGACCGCACGTTCAACATGAAGCGAGACTTCACCATTGATATTTTCACGTTTATTCTGGCCAATTATCGCCCCGGCAACGTGTTTCAATTTGAAATCACAGCGGATATTCTCCATCCTGACATCATTCGTTTCATACAGGAAAATGTGCCAAAAGGGCTGTTCCGATTTGAAATAGGTATTCAAACCGTCAATCAGAAAGCCAACCTCGAAGTGAGCCGCAAGCAGAATTTTGACAAGACAAAAGGCATCATTCTCCAACTTGCCGACAAGGTTGAAATGCACCTAGACCTCATCGTCGGCCTAGCGCTCGACCGATGGGACGATATAAAGTTCAGTTTTGAAGAGGTGTTCAAACTCTTTGCGCCGGAATTGCAAATGGGCTTTTTGAAATTCCTGAAAGGAACGCCCGTACGCGAAAAGCACGAACAGCACGGCTTCGTTTTCGACCCCGAACCGCCGTATCAAATCATCGAAAGCAACTACCTCTCGCGCCAGGAACTTGCCCGTCTTGAAGTGCTCGAAAATGCCCTCGAAATTTACTGGAACAAACCCCGGGCATCTCGCACCCTGAGATATGTAACTGCCCAATACAGCATTTTCGATTTTCTGCTCGGCCTCGGCAAGTGCTTTGGTGAGCGCCATGATTTTCACCAATACGCGCTCAGCGATGTCTATGAGCGCATCCTTGTCTTTGCCAAAAACAATTACCCGGACGATCAAATCTTACTCGAACTGATCGAAATAGACCATTGCCTTTATCAAAAAGTAAGACCCCGACCGCTGCACCTGGCAGAAATTGGGGCCTTTGAAAAAACGACGCTGATAAAGCAAATGGATGTCAATTTCGGAGAAAACTGGCAGGGTAAAGCCCGGTTTTTGGCCCTGCCGCTCAGCTTTGATTTGGAGGTTTTTGAACAGGAAAACCGGATCGAGACAGGAGAATTCAGCCTGCTTATTCGATACGTTGGCACGGGTCCCAGCGAAGCGTTTTACCTCAATCAGTTGGCAGTGATGTCCTAAAAAATTGGGGGTTCGACTCAAAGTCGAACCCCCAATCGGTTACGCTACGCTTCGAGAATTCCCCGATTATTTTTTCTTATACTTCGAACTCGCCGGCACAGGATAGTGAATGGCGTAAGTCCTTGCCTTCGGCACCAGCGATTTCAGTGTTTCGCTGCGCCTGGCAGGATCTGGGTGCGTGCTAAGAAACACGGGCGGGCGACTACCACCCGCTTTGGTCATCCGCCCCCAGAACGGAGCGGCCTCGGCAGGATTGTAACCGGCCATTGCCATCAGGTAAAGACCGATTTCGTCGGCTTCTGATTCGTGTTTGCGGCTAAAGGGAAGCAACACGCCCAATTGAGTGCCTGCTCCGGCAGCGGTCATGATCAGGTTGCGGGTTTGTGCTGGTTTTTGCGCCATGGCGAGCCCGAGATCGAGTGTGGTAAGTCCGAGTTGCGCCACCAGGCCTTGGCTTACGCGCTCGTTGCCATGGTTGGCCAAAGCGTGGGCAATTTCGTGGCCCATCACCACGGCCAGGGCGTCTTCGTTTTGCGTTACCTTCAGGATGCCGGTGTAAACGACCACTTTGCCGCCAGGCATACAGAAAGCGTTCACGGTTGGGTCGTCCACAACATTGAATTCCCAAGCAAAATCTTTGAGATCACTTTTCAATCCTTTCGATTTGTAATATACTTCGGTAGCGGCTTTGATGTCCATGCCCACACGGCGCACGAGGTCAAGGTCTTTACCAGAAGACACAGGCTTGTTTTCTGTCAGGAATTGGCGATATTCCGCTAAACTCATGGAGTTGAGTTGCGCATTCGGGATGAGGTTGAGGGATTTGCGCCCTGTAAAAACCGTTTTTTGACAAGCAAAAATGATCGGCATCAGCGCCAAAATGAATAAGCTTTTTTTCCACATAAGAGTTGAGTTTTGATTGTTGAAAAGGAGTCCGGAGATTCATTTCTTGCAAAACAAACGGCGAAACGTCCGTTCTCTCACTTTTTGAAATATATTTTATAAAAAACGTAACGACTTAGTTAACACGTTTCTGCGTTACAAGTTCTCAAATTTTCAAGATTTGAAAGAAGCCTTCAACCATTCCGTATAGTTTTTGTTTGAGCCCCAAAATAATAAAACATGAAAAAACTCTTATTTCTGACAGCCCTTCTCGCAGTTTTCACCACGGCAAATGCCCAAATCAAAACCCCAGCTCCTAGCCCTACTGGCAAAGTCAGCCAAGAAGTAGGCCTCAGCAAAGTTGACATTGAATATTCTCGCCCCAGTGCCAAAGGCCGTAAAGTCTTTGGCGATCTCGTGCCCTTCGGCACAATGTGGCGCACGGGTGCAAATGCGAGCACAAAAATTACGCTTTCCGACGACGTAAAAGTAGCAGGAATGCCCCTGCCCAAAGGCACTTACGCCCTTTACACCATTCCGGGTGAAAAAGAGTGGACGATCATTTTCTACAAGAACACTACGTTTTGGGGCGCTCCAGAACCCAAGGATTTCAAAGAAGAAGATGTACAAGCTCGCTTTACGGTCGCCTCGATTCTGATTCGAGATTGGGTGGAGACTTTCACCCTGAGCATCAACAACTTGCGGAACAATGGCGGCGACCTCGAAATTATTTGGGAATACACCAAAGTCGTTATCCCTATCTCTACCGACACCGACAACAAGGTATTGAAAGCCATCGAAACCACCATGGCTGGCCCAGGGGCAAACGACTTCAACGCTGCTGCCCGTTACTACTACGAGGAGAAAAAAGACATGAAGCAAGCCCTTGTTTGGGTGGACAAAGCCCTCGAATTAGGCGGCGACAAATTTTGGATACTGCGCCTCAAAGCAAACATACTCTCGGAACTAGGACGCTATAAAGATGCCATCATGGTCGCTGAAAAAAGCACCGAACTGGCAAAAAAAGAAGGGAACGAGGACTATCCCCGCATGAATGGAAAGAGCATTGCCGAGTGGAGCAAGAAGAAGTAATTAAAAGGCAATAACTGCTGAACATTTGACTTTTCCCGTAGGGAAAACCTGTTTATAGAATTGAAAAAGCGTTTTTTCAACCCCGTCAGGGGTTTCCTGCTCCAACCTTGGGCAACCCCTAGCGGGGTTTGGAGAAAATGCGAAGGATTGGTCTATAAACAGGGATTCCCTACGGGAAAAATAGTGCTCCACAGTTCAAAAGGCATTCAAATGCCCATATTCCGCGCACTAATCTTCCTGCTCTGCCCCTGCCTAGCCACTGCTCAAGGCCCACTTGACGGTTACTTGAAAGGCAAAGGCGTACTTGACCTTGCGCCTTCCTTTTCCTTCACTACTGCTCGAAAATTTGAGGGTGCAGGTGGTCAAACCTATGACGAAACCTACAAAGGCCAGATGCTCAGCCTTTTTGCCGAATATGGCCTGAGCGAAAAATTTGATATTGTGGCAATGGCCGCCGCTGTTTTTACGCCGCTCCAAAGCGGGTTGCAAGACGGTGGGCTTTTTGTGAAATACCGCCCCATTCAGGTGCAACTTGGCAATGCGGGGAAACTTGGGGCGATTGTGGGTACAGGCGCTACTATTCCACTCAGCGATTACGAGCCGACCACCACAGGAGCCTTAGGGCAAAAAGCGATCACCATACCTGCCAAACTCATCCTTCAATGGGAAAGCCCGCTGGGTCTTTTCCTCAACTTTACTAGTGGCTATCATTTTCGGCTCGACGAATTGAAGGAAGCTGACGTAGCCCGCGTCCGACAACTACGCCCGGACTACGAACCCATTGATCCACAAAATTTTACGACGTTTTTAATAAAGGCAGGGTTCCCGGCTCGACATTTTTATCTCGACGCTTGGGCAGAGTGGCAGCATACTTCCGGTGGGGCTGATTATGTGGAAAATGTACCGGATCTGCCGCAATCTTATGGCGTTTCGTACACCCAAGTCGGTGGCACGGCATATTATTCCGATAACGAAAGGACGGGGTTTTATTGTAGCGGCGGCTACATTCTCCATGGTCGAAACACGAGCAGAATCCAGCGGATTACGTTCGGGATGGTGGTGAAAATAGGGTGATTTGTTTATGGGGTGATTTGTTTATGGGGTGATTTGGGGATAGGGTGATTTGGTTATTTGTTGTGCCCAAGCTTGGTATTTGTGCTGCCCTGAAGGGATTTACGAAGGCCAAACTTGGGCACCACAAATAACCAAATCACCCTATAAACAAATCCTCATTAACCCTACTTCGGCACATGGATCTGGTACGTCTTACGCTCTTTGTTGGTGAGTTTGCTGTCAATCAGCCAGGGGTTATAGAGTTTGAGCATTCGATAGTTCGTGCCGTGTTCGCGCGCGAAATCGCCCCAATTCACTACAGCGCCCTTTACTTCTACCGTTTTGAACGCTGTAAGCGCCGGGTAGAGGTGCTCTTTCTCTACCGCATACTCGTATTCTTCGGGGTGTTCCATTACCTCTTTGATGGCCACAATTCGGAACGGGTAGCGCATCGTTTCGTCGGCGGCGAGGTTGAGTTCAAAGAAGTTTTTGGCGCGTTGTTTGGCCATTTCTTCGATGATTCGTCCAGGTCCGCCATTGTAGGCGGCAGCGGCCAAAGTCCAGGAGCCGAGTCTTTCTTTTTCCTTTTTCATGTATTTGCAGGCAGCCCGGGTAGCCTTTTCGAGGTGGTAACGCTCGTCCACTTCTGTGTTGACCTCGAGGTTGTAGCCGGCGGCGGCATCCTTCATAAACTGCCACACGCCCCGCGCCCCGACCGGTGAAATAGCATTGGAAAGTGCGCTCTCGGCGACAGCCAGATATTTCAAATCGTTTGGCAAGCCCTCTTCTTTAATAATAGGCTCGATGATGGGGAAAATCGCATTGGCGCGTTTTATGGCGAGGATGGTCTGGGAATGGAAATAAACGTTGCGCAGTAGTTCGGCATCAAGCCTTTGGCGCACATCAAAGTTGTCCATCGGGAATTTCTCGCCACAAAAATTAAAGTCCTTGTCAAGGTTGACGGAGCGCACACGCTGGTCAGGCTGGTCGCCTTCATTTTTGAAAGAAGAAACGCAGAGACCGAGGAAGCACACAGCAAAAATCGCATTGACAACCAAGAGTGTACGGATGTGGGAAGTGAAATTCATGAGAGACTTTTTTATGGTGAACGTCGAACGAGGGGGGATATTTCAATAGAAAGACTTTACAAACGTACGCCTTCTTTCCAATAAAAAAGGCACTCGCCTTCACGACGAATGCCTTTACGCTTTTCAGCAGACTTCACTATTTAACGTCTTCTGATTTTTTACCTGCCGCTTTGATCAGGAAGAACAACGCCAAGCCAATAATGACAAAATTCAGCAGGGCATTTATGAAATTGCCGACCATGATGCCACCTTCGACCTTGGTAATGCCATCCACAACGACTTCTTTCCCACCAATAACGATGGATGAATAGTCTTGTTTGCCCACAATTAAGCCAATAATGGGCATAATAATATCGCTCACAAATGAATCAATGATTTTCTGGAAGGCGCCAGCAATGATAACGGCCACCGCAAGAGCCAATACATCGCCGCGAAAGAGAAAGGCTTTGAGTTCGCTGATCATAATCGTTCGTTTTGTTTTAAAAATGAGTGGTTGTGCGTAGGTTTTGCAGCGGTAAAAGTAGCAACGCATTCGTTTTACACAACTTCTAATACTTCACCAATTTCCGACAAAACCCTGTTCCTTTTTCCCCTTCCAATTTTAGTAAATAAACGCCTGCATTCAAGCCATTTCCATCCAATTCAAAAACCTGTCCGCCTGCCTGTAATTCACCTGCAAAAAGCGTTTTCAGTTTTTTGCCTGAAAGGTCAAAGAGGTCCAATCGCGCAGCTTGTTTTTCAAAAACAATAAATGAAACCTGTGCCTGATAACCAAAAGGGTTGGGGAAAACGCGCACATTATCAACGGTTTGGGGCGAGTATGTGCCCGAAGGTGGTGGCGGCAACTGGGCGCGGAACATGGACCGGCCAAAAGTGGCAGCAGCAAGTGTTCGTGTAGGCGCATGTAGCGTTAAATCCGTAACGGGTACTGTGGGCAACCCTTTGTTGCAAGGCTGCCAATCAATTCCTCCATTGTTTGTCTCAAACACACCCGCGTCGGTAGCAATATACCAGATATTGTTGGGGTCGGCTGGATCAAGCACCAGATCGTTCACTGGCAGGTCAGGAAGGTTTCCGCTCACATTTTCCCAAGTTTCACCGTTGTCCGTGGTGCGATAAATGTGCGCCATATCATCGAAATGGCGATAGCCGGAAAGGCAAACCAGCGCAGAATATTCGCCAACTGGATCGGCAACCAGGCGTGTGACCCAGCGTTTGGGAAGGCTGCCAGACACTTTTGTCCAGTTCCCACCACCATCGGAAGTTACCCACACATTGCCGTCATCTGTGCCAACCCAAAGCAAATCCGCATTTGACGGCGAAGCAGCTATGGTCGTGATAGTGCCGTATTGCACCCCGTTTTCTCCTGTGGGACCATTGCTCAGGTCATCGCTGATGGCCTCCCACGCAAGACCGCCGTCGGTGGATTTGAAAAGTTTTTCCGCCCCGAAATACATTATGCTCGGGTCGTTCGGGTCAAAAATATAGGGTGTGTTCCAGTTATAGCGGACGCTCATGGGTGCACTTGCACCATTGCTTCCCCAGAAACCGCCATACTGGTATCCGGCATAGAAAATACTGCTGTCTTGAGGATTGACGAGGGTGACGAACCCGTCGCTGCCTGAAAAACGTTCCCAATCGTCAAGCCCGCCAAAAAGGGAGCGCCAAGTGCCAACGTCCTGTGCGCCCCCGGAAAAAAGGGCAGGGTATTGAAAGTTGATTTCTGAAGTATAAAACTGCATGATGGGAAAGGGGCGATGTTCCCAAGTGGCGCCAGTATCAGTGGAAATAAATATACCGCCATCATTGCCAACCACCTGAAAACCTGGGTTGGCAGGATGTATGTACAGGGCGTGGTAATCCGCGTGGAGCCACTGCGAAACACCGGTCCAAGACATGCCACCATCTGTCGTTTTTGCCCAATCCAGTCCAAGCGTGTACACCTCGTCGGGGTGCTTGGGATGGACACGGATTTGGCCGAACCACCAGCCAAAGCCGGGATAACCTGGGTCGCCACCACTCAACGCAAACCAGGAATTGCCCGTATCTGTGCTTTTGAAAATGCCCTTGAAAAGACCTGTTTCATCGGCATAAATGGCGTACAAAATGCTTGGCTCTGAAGGGCTTATGGCAATTCCGATGCGACCAAGGGTGCTGTCTGGAAGCCCTGTGATGAGTTTTTCCCAGTTGTCGCCTCCGTCTGTGCTACGCCAAATCGCGCATCCCGGGCCGCCATAAACGCGCTTGTTGGGCTGCCGTGTGCGCTGCCAGGTGACGGCAAAAACGGTGTCAGGATCAAGTGGGTGGATGCTCAGGTCAATGCCTCCCGTGGAATCGTTGACGAAGAGCGTTTTTTGCCAACTTGCGCCCCCGTCCTCGCTTCGGAAAATGCCGCGTTCAGAGTTGTTGCTAAAAAGGTGGCCCATGGCCGCTACAAAGATTCGGTTGGGGTTTTCCGGATCCACTTCTATGCGACCGATACTGCCCGAAGCTTCCAAACCGAGCGATGTCCAAGACCCGCCACCATCGGTGCTTTTGAATATGCCGCGTCCGTCATACGTCACAGAGCCGCCGCCGCCATTGGGTTCTCCTGTACCCACATAGAGCGTGTTTTTATCGGAAGGGTCAATCGCAATATCGCCAATGCTCAGGCTGGGAAGCCCGTCGGTGATGGGTGTCCAATTTTCGCCAGCGTCCGTGGATTTCCAAACGCCGCCAGAGGCCGAGGCTGCATAGATGGTTAGCGAATCAGAGGGATGCATCGCGACATCTGTGATACGGCCACTCGCATTGGTTGGGCCAGCGAATTCCCAAACTAAGGCATTGTCTCGGACTTGGGCCTGGCTTTGCACGTGTTCCAGCGCTGCATAATAAGCTTCGGAAGGCACAAACCCGTATGGGAAAGCGCGTTGTGCCCAGAGGTAATCAGAAGGTTCGGGGGACTGTTTATCCGCCGTAGCTTTAGCGAAGGAGGGTAAAT
>JACMMM010000656.1 GCA_014379065.1 Saprospiraceae bacterium | reverse complement strand
GTCACCAGGAAATTCGATTTGATGAGCGAAAGCCTACGCGGCCCGGTGAATGGCAAGCGAACCTCAAAATTGCCGACAAGGATTTTGCTGCCAATGGTTCGTTGCAAAAAATAGGGGTCTTCCTCCGTTGAATATACCGCACGATCATAGCCTCTCACAAAGTAGGACGAGCCTGCAAAAAGCGGGTAATCAACACTGAACGCGCCATCTTCGTATTTCTCTGATCGCAAATAACCAAGTCCGCGCACCGCCAATGTGACCGGTTTTAAGTAAAAGTACTTCCTGGCGTCTGCCAATAAAGTTGTGAACTGGTAATCCCCGAAGTACTGTTCTACCCCAAAGCGATAGCGCCAGCCCTGCAACGGCGCGGTCATGCCAAAATAAGAGTTGTCGCCCACAAAGGCGGCGTTCACGTTGTTCAGGTTGAGGGTCGGGCCTTTGGGTTGTTTTTGTTGTTTGGCGCCTTGGTAAATCTCAAATATGGTGTTTTGCACCGTATCATAGTCAAAGACATCTATATATTCTGTGACTCTTGAATGGTAAAACTCTGTTGCAGCACCCACCTCTACACGTTTGGTCACGGAAAATGGGTAAAAAGCCAAAGCGCCAACGCGCTGTTGAAAGGTCCGATCCACACCAATACCGAATTCTTTATAGCGATCAGAGTTTCCTGATGGCTCTTTTACCGGATCTTTTTGGTCCCGGTTGTAAATGTAATAACCGCCGGTTTGGTATGCAATGTGCGAAGCATTCACCCCCCACCCAATGCGATTCTTTTGGTTGATGTACGAAACCTGCCCGCCGGCATCCTGGATGTCACCGTTGAACACTCCGCCAGCGTAAAGTTGGTTATTGCCCAAAATATCGCTAAAAAGCGCGTCCACGCCGCCTGCCAAACCGGTTTGTGTGCCAAAACTGCTGTTGCCGGTGTTCACGCCCACCCCCGTGCTGCCGCCGAGGTAGTCAAGTTTGAATTTTGGCCTGTATTTCTTGGCCGTCATAGTCGTGTTGCTGTCTTGCGCCATGTCCATCAGGCGCAGTCCCGTATTCACCATATCGCGCTGTTTTGGGCTGAATGGCGGCAGGGAAGCAGACACTTGGTCTACTGCCATCGGATCTATTTCTTTGGCTGTAAAATCTGCATCTTTCGCTTCGTGGATGGTGTAGTGGCCTTTGTTGTAGTGTGTGTATAGGACTCGGTCGCGGTCGTCGGCCACTGTGATGGCAGGGGAGTAAGGGGTAATGCCCGTGATGCCCGTCATCATGTCGGTAAGCTGAAATACCTTTTTCGTAGCCATATCGTAGCGGTACAGATTGCGCCGCCCATCTCGGTTGCTGAGGAAAAACAGGTTGCCGTTTTTGTCGAATTGCGGGTTCATGTTGTCCGCGCCGGGGAAAATGTCAAGGTTTAATTTAGGAGGCAACTTCAAGTTGCTTCCTAAATTACCCGGCTTGCTTTCCCACTCGCTCATATCCATCACGGCAAGGTTCATCGCCCAAACGCCGTTTGTACGCCCACGCTGCATGCTCAATTCGTCAGTCGAAAACGCCAGGGATTTGCCGTCGGCGCTCCAGGTCGGGAGGATTTCGGAATAGCGGTCGTTGGTGAGGCGTTTCACTTTTCTGCTTTTCAGGTTGTATTCGTACAGATCGGTTTGGCCATGCACGAGGCCGCTCACCACAATGGTTTTCCCGTCGGGACTCCAGGCCGGGTTGCTGAATGCCGGGACACCCGGGATTTGCACTTTTTTCGTTCCCTTCCCTTTGAAAATGTCTTTGATAACCAGCACACTGCGCCCTTTTTCATAAACGTCAAACGCGAAACGTTTGGAATCGGGACTCCAAGTGCCAGCACTTTCTAAAAAGTTGAAATGGTCCACATTGCCATCCGAGGCGGTGCTGGCAACCTTGCGCATAAGCTTGCCAGTCTTTGCGTCGGCTAAGAAAAGATCGGTAGTGAACAGGTTTTTCTCTGACAAGAAAACGACGTATTTGCCATTGGGGCTGAGTACGGGCGAGATATTCATTTGCCCGGCATTATCGTCGTCGAGCAGGGTTTTTCCGGGCAAATCCTCTTTTTTGCCTTTAATAGCCCAACGCCCGTAATGGTCTTTCAAAGTACGGCGCCAGCTGTTCGACAGCGAATCCACGCTGATACCAAGGGTCATCGGCACGGCGGCTTTAAGGCCGTATTTGGCCGTATTTTCAAACAGCGGGCGGATGGCATCGTCGCTGTAAGTGCCAGTCACATAGGCCCAAAAGGCTTGCCCCCAACGGTAGGGGAAGTATTTGCCATTATCTAAATCCTTGATGCGGGGCACCTGGTCGTTTAGCACCGCGTCGCGCATCCAGAGCGAAGTATGTGGGTCAATGCGCCCAATGCTGAGGTATTCGGCCAAGCCTTCCACCATCCAAAGCGGGAGGTTGGCGAGGTTGCGTATACTGGTGGAGTCACCGTTGATGATCATGTGGTACTGGAAAGCGTGTACCAGTTCGTGGCCCAATACGTGATTGGTCTGTTGGTTGGTGGGCGCGACCGGAAAAATGACGCGGTTGCGCAAGCCTTCCGTCACGCCACCCGTGCCCACGCTGATGTCGCCTTGAATGGCATTTGTTTGTTGGAATCCCGCGTGGTCATTGTAAATAATGAGCGGGTTTTTGACGGTGAAAGAATCCCCCAAGACCTTCGAGTGCATGGAATACCACAACTCGGCGGAGCTAGCGATTTCCTTGAGTTTTTCTGGATTATCAAGGTAATCGTAAATGACAAAGTGCTCTGTTTCAGTCACTTTGAAAGGTTGCTGGTTGTAGCGGGGCTTGTTGCGCCCGAAGTATTGCGCCTGCAAGGGGCTGGCAAAAAGCGCTGCGAAAAAGAGCGCGAAAACGAGTTTATATTTCATGGTATGCGAGTGTTTGAATTCGGATGTATTGATACCAAATTATGGTCTGTCAAAGACATACGGCAGTTTAACAATCACAGATGCAAAAAATATGTGCCAAGGCTGTTAGGAGTAAGTTAAAAGGGTGGGAAAGGTGAATTGTTGACAATTTGGGGGGAGAGGAGAGAGTGTTGATACCACCACCATCTTGAGAAAGATTGTTTAACGATCTAATCGTGAAACATATCCTCTTTGCAGTTCAACGGGTTATTTATGGTGTTACATGGGGCCATCGGGATTAACGTTTCCATTTTGCGCCCGTTTGATCCAGGTAATTTTGAATAGGCCCTAATTCCATCGCTTTACGCCGAGCATCCAGATTGTCCGGGTCTTCAACAGGATACAACAACATCGCACCTGTACTCGGGTCAGTGTAAAGTTGGCTGCCATATCGTTGTGGCTTGCCCTGATTTTTTAAAACACGATCCTCAAGATAAGCCAAGTTTCCTGATTTTGCTTTTCCCTTGCGCACAGCCTCACGCATGACGGGCAGCCATTTTTCCTGAGCGGGCAAATTCCTGTCGGCGTGTTGAAGCACCAGCCATATGGCCGTTGAAGCGGACTCCGTGACCTCATCGGTGCCGAGCCAGCCATACGTTTCGAGTATCTCGTTTACGCGCAGATAATTGAGTGAATCCTGAATATTCCAGCGTCGCGCCCAGTCTTTCATTTCAGGGGATTGAAGGCCGTGCAACTCAATCACACTATCCCGTTTTTGTCGAAAGTATTGATCCAAGTAATGAATTTGCTCCAGTTCAACAGAAATTGGGTTGGTACGTATATGCTCTAATCGTTCCTGTTTCAAATGCCATTGAGTGGTCAAACGTTTCCAGCCGAGGTCGTTTTGAAGCGATTCAAAAGCAGGGTCGAGCGTCCACAAATCATCTTTGTCCAGAAAATCGGTCTTGTCAAGAATCCGTTGCAACTGGTAAATGGCCGAATCGGCATTGCCCGCCCGCGCCCAAGCCCATGCGGCTGTTAATCGATCTTCTGGATAACCTCGCCAGTTGAAGGTCTCAAAAGCAGCCGAAAAGGCGTTTGCCGAAGCGGAAAACTCGCCAGCCCGAAAGAGCGAATCGGCTTGTCTTACGTATGTTTGATAGGCTGGATATTGGCCAAAAATGGGGCTGGAATAAACGAGCATGTAAAAAAGAAAAAAGCGCATAATCGTTCAACTATTGCGGGTTTTGGATAGATTCATATAAAACCGCGTAGCGGTGGCATTTTGGTAGCCCCAAGGGCGATTTTGGGGATAAGAACCGCGTAGCGGTGACATTATTTCGACCTATAATGTCACCGCTACGCGGTTCTCAAAAAATTTAACGCTGGTGCTACCAAAATGCCACCGCTACGCGGTTCTAATCTGCAAATCGCCCAATTGGGCGATCCAAAATGCACATTAATTGGTTCCGCACTCTATGCTCACCGAACTCCCTTTGCCCGGCTGCGTGCGTAGATCGAGTGTTCCACCAAGATATTCTACTCTTGATTGGATATTGAGCCAACCCACGCCAGGCGCTATTTTCAGTTTTTCGGGGTCGAAGCCTTGGCCATCATCCTCCACGGTTAGGTTCACTCGGCCTTCGTTTTCGATGAGTTGGACCAGCACCTGCTTGGCCCCAGCGTGTTTCACAATGTTGTTGAGCAGTTCCTGCGCGATTCTGAACAGGATGACCTCCGTTTGTTGAGGCAGGCGCTTGTCCAGGCCATAAGCCTGATAGTGTACAGCTAAACCGCTGGTAAGCCGGAGGTGATCACAGTAGTCGTGCAGCGCGTCTTTGAGACCGAAACGCACGAGGGCTTCGGGCATCATGTTGCGGGCAATGTGGCGCAGTTCGCCAATGGAGCGGTCGAGGTCGCCGATAACTTGGCCGAGTGCTGCCGCTCCGGTTTCGCTGAGGATTTGATTGCCTTTCATGCCGTTTAAAGATTGTTTTACACCGGAGAGCATCCCACCGAGGCCGTCGTGGAGGTCGCGGGCGAGGCGACTGCGCTCGCCTTCCTGACTGCGCAGCACCGCATCCGCAACGCTGAGTTGCTGTTCCTGTTTGAGTTGAGTAATTTGTTGTTGCTGGATTTTGACTTCTTGTTCTGCCAACTGGCGGCGCTGTCTGAGGTTTCGAATGCTGAGAAAACCTGCCAAAAACAGCAGCCCCGAAAATGAGGCCAACCCTCCGATAAGGCCGTTTTTTTGGCGCAGACGTAGTTTTTGGAGCTCGCGTTCGCGTTCAAGCGAGACGATTTGGGCTTCCTTTTTTTCGGTTTCGTACTTGGTCTCCAAATCCTGCGTGGCATGTACGAGATTGTTGTTGGCGAGCGTGTCGCTCATATCAAAAAAAAGTCGGCGCAGCTCGCGGTACTGCCCGATGTTGCCCATTGCGAGCGCGACATCGGAGAGGATGAGGCAGCAGGTGGCAACTTCATCGTTCATGCCTTCTTTTTGGGCTTTTTCACGCCCTTCCTGTGCGTACTTTTTGGCGTTTGAAAAATCTTTTTTTGAAATGGCGAACCGGGCCATGCTCTCCAATGCACCGACTTCCCCAAACAAATCGCCCGTTTTTTGCGAAATGACCAGGGCCTCGCGCATCATTTTTTCGGCTTCAGCAGGCTGTTTGTCATGCGTCAACACAGCGATGTTGTTCAGCGCGAACACAAGCAAAATCGGGTCTTCTGCTTCCCGGGCAAGTCGTTCGACACGAATACAATAGCCAAGGGCTTCTGCCTTGCGGCGCATGCCCAGAGCGGACGTTGCCATGTGGTGCAACGCAATGGCAACCTGCAACGAATCGCCGAGCGCCGTAGCTTCTTCATATGACTTTTTGGCGTAATCAAAAGCCTTGTTGTAAAGACCCAAGTCATCGTACTGTCGGGCCATATTGTTGCGCACCGTGAGCGGGAAATGTGGCGGCAACTTGACCCCCTCCATGGCCCGCAATGCTTTTGAAAAGGCTTCAATAGCTTGCCAGCGGTTGCCGAGAAAGTCCCAGGCGTTACCCATGTTGTTGTAGCTCGCGACCAATTCCTTTTTCATGCCCAGCCGTTCGCAGATGGGAATGGCAGTCTGACAATCGGCGACGGACTCGCGGTAACGCCCCAGGTTGTTGTAAGCGCCGGAGCGGTTGATGCGGCACTTTGCGATGCCGCGCTCGAAGTCGATTTTTTCTGCCAGTGCCAAAGCTTGTCCAAAATACATTATGGCAGTATCTGGCTGGGGCTGGGTGCAGAGTTTGCCGACCTCCATGAGTGCCCAAATACGGGCCGTGTCTGTCGCGGC
>JACMMM010000655.1 GCA_014379065.1 Saprospiraceae bacterium | reverse complement strand
TTTCCACAAAGCGGTATTGGACACCCAAGCCTCTGAGCATGGCTCCCGTATGACAGCAATGGACAAGGCGACAGAAAATGCGGAGGAACTGCTCAAATCGCTCAAAATATTCTACAACAAGAAGCGACAGGAGGCCATTACGACGGAGCTCGGCGAAATCGTGAGCGGTGCTGCGGCTTTGGAGAATTAATAGATAGTTTTCAATCGGTACGAAAATCCAACACCCCGTCAGTTTTTGCTGGCGGGGCGTTTTTTTTAATCCCAATCTACCACTAACCCAATGATGACTTTGGGTAATCGTTCAAACCATTGCATAAGTACCGAGAAAGCCAAGGTTATTAATTAGTCAAGTTGTTGCCAAGGAAAATACTGCTCATCGCAACAATATAACTTTCCCAGATGCCCGCCCACCATTTCCATCGGTCAATTTGTAAATATAAACCCCATTTTGAAAAGGCAACTCCACCACAGATTGATCGCAAACAAACTCAATATCCTGCTCCAAACATAAGCGCCCGCTTATGTCAAACCAGTGAAAATGAGCCGATTGAATGGGGTCACTGGATACAATTCTCAACAAACCTGTTGAAGGGTTGGGGCCTACTGAAATGTTGAGTTGCGAATCCGCTTTTGCAGGGTTATAGGAATCCAAGTCAGAAAGCGGGCGCTTCCAAACGCCATGCCCCCAGGTGGAGACATATAGATTGTTAGAATCTATTTCTATGTCTTGAACGTGAATGCTTGGTATCCCTTGGTTGAATGGCAACCAGTGCTTTCCACTATCCTGAGAAATATAAACACCGTGACTATAGGTAGCCAACAGGCTGAGGTCTTGAAATTCAATGATTTTGGGTAAGATGGAAGCATTTGTCTCCACCACCCCAATCGGTGCATCTGATTCAATCCAGGTAGTACCCAAATCAAAAGAGACAAAATCGAAGTAATCTCTCCGGCTTCTTTCAACTCGTCCCATAGTTAAGAGAATCATTTTGTCAGAAGTAGCCATACAGGCAATAAATATCAATCCCGAATCTGTTTCAATAGGAACTTCTGGGATTGAGATGCTCTCCCATGAATTTCCCAGGTCATTGGATTTATAGATGCATTGGCCATACCTTAATGCCGCAAATAAAGAATTCTGGCTTTTCCCAAGGCAGATCCCGTCTGAATAACCTGCTTCGCAGAGATTAAAATCAGGGTATTCTACATTTATCCAAGTTTCACCATAATCATCGGTTCTGTTTAGGAAATAATAGGAATTTCCAAAATGGCTGTAAAGAAAAAGACTGTGACCCATCGGCAGGAATTTCGTGCCGGTAGGGACTTCTGGCCATAAGCTCAAGTCCGTGCATGCTTTCCATGAAAGCCCTTTATCGTCCGAACGATAGGTAAAGTATCCCGCCAGACAAGCAAATAACCTTCCATCGAACGCCTGAATATCATTGGTGACAATGCTAAATTCATGTGTTTTCGAAGGAGGCGTACTCAAGCCCCATGACTCATGAACGATATCATAAAAGGGCAGTGTCTCTTCGAGGGTTCCTGAAAAAGCATTGGTTACAAACAACTGATTTTCCAAAATAGCCATCTGGTCTGAAATATTGGCGGAACCTAGTCGCTCATAGGTTCTCGTAAAGTGCTTACCCAAATCTTCTGAACGCACTACTCCGCTTCCAAACTCGTATCCGATCAGGTTTGAGCCTTTTAACAAAAAAGTTGCCAGTAGCGTGGAATCCTCTGAAATGACCGGCCAGGTGACTCCGTTGTCCTGAGAAGCAATTATATTACTATAAGCATCTAAGGCTAGAAGTGTATTTCCGTATTGTTGAAAATTGATGATTGATTTTTGGAAAGGCAGTTCTAGCCAAGTCGCTCCAGCATCTACGGAGCGCCAAAGTCGGGAGTAGATGCTTGCTGAACTATTGAGCAAAATAGTGTCGCCCGCTATAAAATAACCCCGTATGTCCAAGGAATCTGGAGTAATCGCTACTAATTTCCAGTCTTTCCCCTGTTTGGTTCCTCTAAGCAATTTATTCTCAGAATATCCCCAAATACTGGTTCCGTAAAGGCGCAAGGATTGAATAGGAGAAGCCGAGAGTGTATCCATGTAATTTCTGCGCCAGCTATTTCCACCGTCAAGTGACTCCCAGTTAGTGTTTATGGGTTGATTGTCTTGAAGCCGACTTGTTGAAGTCAGGATATAACCACCGTCGCCAGAAAAAACAGCGCTTATATATTCAGCAAACCCAGGGGTAGAAATTTTTTTCCAATTAGCCCCCTGATCGTTACTCCTGTAATAATAAAAGCATTTACAAGCATCGTCACGCAGTACCGCTACCAACTGCCCCTTGTCTTGATTTGCTGCAATAGCGTAACAACTGTAGTGTCTGGGAAGATCAGGGACGATTTCCCAATGTAAGCCCTCATCTTCGGATCGAAAAACGCCATCGCCGGTTCCAGCAAAAACATATCGTCCACCATCCATAAAAAGGACATTATGAGTAGTAGGGCCATTGAGCGGAACCCATTGAGCCATAGCGCAAAAATGGGAAAGCGGGAAAATGAAAAAAAGTAGTATGTGTTTCATAAGATAGAAATTTGAAGACAAATAAAAGCCAGCTCAAATATCAGCAAAGATATTGGAACGCTTTTATCCTGAAAACGCTTATTGAATTGCCTTGAAAGCCAAAAGTCTCTGTTCAAAACCCTACTTTTGCACCTCTTTTTTCAACTATGAACATCGTCTCTACCCTTCAAAACGCCGTAGCCAAAACGGTCGAACAACTTTATGGCGAAGCCACCGAGCCTGGCAAAGTGCTGGTCAACCCTACCCCACCCGATTTCACGGGCGATTACTCGGTGGTGGTCTTTCCGTTTGTCAAAGTCGCCAAAAAATCCCCAGATGCCGCAGCAGCAGAGATTGGGGAATATTTAGCCAAAAACATCTCCGAAATAAATGGCTTTAATGTCGTCAAAGGCTTTTTAAATCTTGAAATCGCTGATGCGTATTGGCAGCATTTTTTACAATTTGTAATAACGGATGCCGCTTATGGAAACTTGGCCAGCAATGGGAAAAAAGTGATGGTGGAGTTCTCCTCGCCTAATACAAACAAACCCTTGCACTTGGGCCATATCCGCAATATTCTGCTCGGATCATCCTGTTCAAATATTTTGGAATCTGTTGGTTACGAAGTAGTTAAGACTCAAATTGTCAATGACCGGGGTGTAGCCATTTGCAAGAGCATGACCTCTTGGCTCAAGTTTGGCGAAGGCAAAACGCCTGTATCCACGGGCATCAAATCCGACCATTTTGTAGGCGATTGGTACGTGCTGTTTGAGCAAAAAATCAAGGAAGAGTACGTGACATGGCAAGAAACAGCCGAAGCAAAGTCTGTTTTTGAAAGCAAGCGCAAACCCAACCAGGCCGAGAAAGAATTTTTCAAAGATTACAAAAACAAGTGGTTCAATGAATACGCTGTTTTAGGTGCTGAAGTGCGCGAAATGCTCCTGAAATGGGAGGCGCACGACCCTGAAACGCTCGCGCTTTGGAAGAAAATGAACGATTGGGTGTATGCGGGCTTTGACAAGACCTACGGCGACCTTGGAGTATCATTCGACAAACTCTACTACGAAAGCAATACTTACCTGCTGGGCAAAGACATTGTGGAGGATGGCCTCGCCAAGGGCGTTTTCTTCAAAAAAGAAGACGGTTCAGTGTGGGTGGACTTGACAGATGCAGGGCAAGACCAAAAAATAGTGTTACGTGCTGATGGCACTTCTGTGTACATCACCCAAGACCTCGGCACCGCTCGGATGCGCCATCACGAATTGGGCTGCGAACGCTACGTTTATGTGGTAGCCGACGAACAAAACTATCACTTCCAGGTCTTGTTCGAGACCTTGAAGCGCTTGGGCGAACCCTACGCACATGGGCTTCACCACCTTTCCTACGGCTTGGTTGAACTTCCCACTGGGCGTATGAAAACCCGGGAAGGCACGGTGGTGGATGCTGACGACTTAATTGCCGAAGTCATCCGCATCGCCACCGAACAATCCAAGGACCGGGGCGAAGCGGAGACCCTTTCTGAAGCAGAAAAACAGGAAAATCTTCGCCGGGTGGGCATGGGTGCACTCAAGTTCTTTATCGTAAAAGTGCATCCTAAGAAGAAAATGATTTTCAATCCCGAGGAATCCGTGGATTTGCAGGGACAGACTGGGCCATATATCCAGTACAGTTACGTCCGCATCAATGGGTTGATGCAACGGGTTGAAAAAGAGGGCATTGATCTTTCATCCGCAGCACAATATACGAGCATTCAGCCACAGGAAAAGGAATTGCTCGTGGCGTTGCAAGACTATCCGAACGTGGTGTTGAAGGCCGCTGAAGAATATGATCCTTCATTGGTCGCCAATTTTTCTTACGATTTGGCGAAAAAATACCACCGCTTCTGGCACGATCTCTCAGTGTTTAATGCCGAAACGCCAGAAGCACGAGCATTTCGCTTAATGCTGAGCCGTGGTGTGGGTCAAGTGCTGAAATCAAGCATGGGGCTTTTGGGGGTTGAGATGCCGGAGCGGATGTAGGTTTCTCTTGCTTTTGCAGGAAATGTGTTATTTACCTTTGTACATGATCAAACACAAGACTAGGCCATGGTCACATACCAAATTCAAATTCCAGATTCAAAAGCAGAAGCATTTTTGCGAATCATTACCTCGCTCCAAAGCGTTGGGGTCGTAAAATCATTCACTACCAATAAGAGTCTTACTCAACCCGGTGAGCCAGTTGAGGAAGGTTATCTGCTTTCAGTTTTAGAGGCCTCAGAACTACAGGCAGAAGAAGGCTTGGTTGTGCCAGCAAATCAAATCGCTTCATTCCTGAAACTATGGAAACAACGGGAAAGAGCGTAGATTGGACAACTATCTGTTATCATTTTGACAATTTATCCACGCAAAACGAAGTCCCCAAGAGTTTGAGAAAATTTGATTTAATGAGCACAAACGACAAATCCGCCCCCCACGAATCCCTCAATTTCCTCGAAGAAATCATTGAGGCCGACCTTGCTTCTGGCAAGTATAAAACTATCCTCACGCGATTCCCACCAGAGCCTAATGGCTATTTGCACGTGGGTCACGCAACTTCCATTTGTCTCAACTTCGGGTTGGGTGTAAAGTATGGTGGCGCTACGAACCTCCGTTTTGACGATACAAACCCCACCACAGAGGAAACAGAATTTGTAGACAGCATTATTGAAGACGTGCGCTGGCTGGGCTTTGAGGCGGCCAAAATCGTATATGCCTCTGATTACTTCGGACAACTCTACGAATGGGCTAAAGTCCTGATCCTGAAAGGAAAAGCATACGTAGATTTTTCCACTTCGGTAGAAATGGCCGCGTTGAAAGGCACTCCGACTGAAGCGGGTAAGGATAGCCCTTACCGCAATACTTCGCCGGAGGAAAACCTTGCGCTTTTTGAAAAAATGAAGTCAGGCGAATTTCCCGACGGTCATTGTACCCTTCGTGCCAAGATTGACATGAGTTCGCCCAATATGATCATGCGTGACCCCCTACTCTACCGCATCAAACACGCGCACCATCACCGCACAGGAGATGCCTGGTGCATCTACCCCATGTACGATTGGGCACATGGCCAAAGCGACAGCATAGAAAACATCACCCATTCGATTTGTACGCTGGAGTTTGCACCACACCGCGAGCTTTACGACTGGTGCATCGCGCAATTGGGCATTTTCCCCTCGCATCAGTACGAATTTGCCCGCCGGAATGTCTCTTATGCCATCACCAGCAAGCGCAAACTGAAGCAACTCGTAGAAGAAAATTTTGTGCGCAGTTGGGACGATCCTAGGATGCCTACCATTTCAGGTTTCCGTCGCCGAGGCTACACGCCGGCAAGTATCCGCGAGTTTTGTGACCGCATTGGTCTTGGGAAGCGCGAGATGGTGGCAGATATGTCGCTGCTGGAGTTTTGCATCCGGGAGGATTTGAACAAAAGTTCTCTGCGCCGTTTTGCTGTGCTCAATCCGCTGAAAGTGGTGATTACCAATTATCTCGAAGGCAAAATCGAACATTTGGAGACGGAAAACAACCCCGAAGCCCCCGAAACAGGCCACCGTCCGCTGGATTTTTGCCGCGATATATGGATGGAGCAGGACGATTTTATGGAAACCCCGCTACCCAAATATTTCCGCCTGTCACCGGGCGGCATGGTGCGGCTAAAATCAGCTTACATCATTCATTGCGAGGAAGTTGTAAAAGATGCGGCAGGTAAAATTACCGAAATCCATTGCACTTATGTACCCGAAAGCCGTTCGGGGCAAGATACTTCTGGCCTTAAACCAAAAGGTGTAATTCATTGGCTGTCGGCGAGCGATGCAAAAACCGCAGAGGTTCGACTTTACGACCGCCTTTTCCAAGTAGAAGACCCGGCAAGCGAGGAGGATTTCAAATCCACTATTAACCCGAATTCTTTGCAAGTCATTGAAAATGCGCTGATTGAACCTGCATTGGTTGGAGCAAGCCTTGGTGATCGGTTTCAATTCACCCGGCTTGGCTATTTCTGTGTTGACCCAGATTCGACCGCCGACAAGATGGTGTTCAATCGAACAGTAACGTTGAAAGACGCTTGGGCAAAGGAGGCGAACAAATAGGGGCCGGAACTGTTATCTTTATTTGCGGAAAAATTCCTAGATTTAATTTGCAAAAAAACGAGTTAATGCAATCTCCCTTCAGGTAATGCCGTACTTGTTTTGCTGCCTCTGATTAACTCAATTGGGGTAGATTTAGGTGCAAACGATATTCAAAATAAAACGACCTATTCAGAATTAAAATCTGGAAATTGGGTATTATTTTGAAAGAAATAGAATCATGTTTGTTAACAGGTCTTGAATTGTGGAAATTATTCTTTTTGTGCGTGTGACGAAATTCAAACCTTGGCGTATTAATTGTGTTCTTACAAACGAGTAAGCACTACGCGAAAAACAAACACACGCACCAGCCGAGAGGCCGGTGCAACATCAAGCGGAAGATTGTTTTCATTTGGT
>JACMMM010000654.1 GCA_014379065.1 Saprospiraceae bacterium | reverse complement strand
TTTTAACCGCGAAATACGCGTCATCCCGATAGATATACGCCTTTCGGACATCTTGCCAACCATTCAGGTGATGAACCAGCGGCTTATGGAAGGACAGTATCCCTACGCCATTATTACGAGTTTTGGTTATGACCTGTCGCCTACCTATTTGCCCCTGATGTGGCTGCCCTTTTTCCCGGCAGCGGTATTCCATTTTGACGAACGATGGATGGCTTTTGCCATTTGGGCCATAGCGACGATTGCGATGATTCGGCGCGCTCACGCTTGGGGGCTTAGTTCAGAGGCCAAATGGCTTATCACCGCATTGCCATTTTTCCATTTCATCATGATTGAAGAAGGTACAGATGCCACTTTTGGCAACACCTTCGAGATCATGATCGCCGGGTTTTATATGCTGTTTGCGCTCCAATTGGATAAAATCCGAATTTACTTGGCCGGATCTCCGCTCAAAAAAGGAGCATTATTGGCGTTTTTTGTTGCCCTTTGCTTGTTGTCGCGCTATTCTTTTTTGCTTTGGCTGCCCCTTTGTTTCGCCATCGTTTGGGTTGAAAACCGCAAGCTGGCGATCAGCACTGTAGCCTGGGTTTTTGGGTTCGTGATGCTGATTTTTGTCCTTCCGTTCTTGCTCAAAGACCCCATGATTTACTTCAATGGCTTGAAATACTATTCTGCGGCTGCCTTGAGTGGATGGTCGCAACAAGGCAATGGTGGGCCCCTGTACGATGGCATGGGCGTAGCAGGAATATTCCGGGACAAATGGGGAGGAGAAATGGCAGATCGCCTGGCTGCGCTTCAACGGTGGCAATTGGTGGCATCGGTAACAGCCGTTGGGCTTTGCGCCGCGATTTGGTGGAAAAAACGCGCCCAAATGCAACACCTTCCGCTTTTTCTATTGGGAAGCCTGAAATTTTACTTTGCCTTTTTCTATGGGTTTATTCAGATGCCCTACATCTACCTGATGCTTACTCCCTGTTTTTTTAGTGTCGTGATGTTGCTTTCGTTTTACAGAGAGGACGATGCGCCAGCACCCTATCAGACGCCAATAGTAGCCTGAGCTTGCAGTGTATGGCGTTTGGAGTGGAGCACTAAATACTCGAGCAAATCGCCCAAGAGAAAAGAAGATACGTTCCAGCGCATGGGCTTTATGGTGGGCATATTGATGTCCACCTCACGCGCCTGCCGCAAGAGGCGCAGCATGAGCTCGATATTGATCAGGAACACTTTCACCTCATTTTCCCGCACTTTCAACAACTTTAAGGGGTCAATGGCCTTTGGGCTGCGTCGTGGTTTTTGAGGCAAATTGGCCGGGTCTACGGCATGGATGGCGCGACGGCCCAACCAATTGGATTGCCGCTCATGGGCGGGGGCCGGCAACCATCTGCGGGCCTTTGCCTTGTGGAGCGCTAGTTCGATGCGGGGGAGAAAGTAGTCGAATTGGGCGTTGAGGTGTGCGAAACACTCTTGTGTATTCCATCGGCCAAGAGAAGGATGTCGAAGCAATACTTCGCGGGGTTGGTCAGCGACACGTGTTCGCACTTGTTTCAAAAGCTCGTTCAGGTCAGATTCAAGTCGGTCGAGTAATTCGGATTGCGTCATCGTGTTCTTGATGTGAAACATAAGCAGCGGGCAAAGGTAATGCCTCCCTATCGCAATTTTCCCAAATATGCTCCATCTATGCTAATCAATAAACTGTACCCAAGCGTTAGCAGTTCGATCTGGAATTTTCTGGTCCCTTCTGTTTTTACAATATGACCTTTCATCCCTATCAGGTTGCCAGCGGTGATCTCCACAGGGTCCCCTTCCCAAAAACTGCCCGGTATAACGGTTACCTCCAGGCCATTTTCCAACGTAATACGCCGCAGAATCTCCATTTCTGCTTCGGGAATGGAGCGCAGGTCTTTGTTCAATTTTACAAACCCCGCTACGTTTTCCGTTTCAAGGACGGGCAAATAATGCTCCTTCGTGATATGGACAAAAACGTAGCAATTGATCAACGGTTTTTCCACCATGCGGGTGCTGCGGGTATATCGGCGCATCAGTTTTTGCAAGGGCAGATAGGCATTTACCCCTTTTTTCGTCAGCATACGCTGCACGAATTTCTCGCTCTTGGAGCGGGTGTGTACTGCGAACCAACGGGGTTCAGTATCGTGCAGGTGGTTGATGATTGGGTGCATAAACTTGGAGCCGACGTTTCTAAAGGCAAAGAAACGATACGTCGTTCGAATTGGGTTGGAACAATATGCAGTTTCAAATATTGATGAGTCTATTACATTTGCTCAAATTAACAAAATATGATAGACCATATTCATTACCAAACGTTATTGAGCTGTTTGCTTGATGGGCGTTGTGTTTTAGTGATTGGTCCTGAGTTATTCAGGTTTGAAAACAAAAAACTAAGCGAGGCTTTGGCTACCCATCTGAATATTGCCACCAACCCTTATATTTCGTTTTACGATTCCAAAGACGAGTTGTTTTATTTTAAAGGGAAAAATCTTGCAGCTTCAAAAAATGCAGTTTACCGTCAAATTCGGGAGTTTTTGAATGGTGTGGCAATTAGTGACTTGCATGAAAAAATCGCCCAGATGCCGTTTCCGCTCATCGTCAATTTTTCACCCGATATACTTTTGGCTAATGCTTTTGAAAAACTCAACTTGCGACATGAATTTCGATTTTACAACAAAAAACTCAACCGGGATCCCAACAATATCCAGTTTGAGCAGGACGAAGAAGAGGCTTTTGACGCAAAACCAGATTACCCGCTCATCTATAACCTCACCGGGCATATCGGCTACGAGGAATCGCTGATACTCACCTACAGCGATTTGTTCGATTTTCTGTTCAACGTCTTTGGACGGAACAACCTCCCCTTCTCGCTCCGGCATATGTTGGAAATTCAGGATGGTAGCGAAGCCAAAGACTACCTTTTTCTTGGCTTCAAATTCAATAAGTGGTACCTTCAGATGTTCTTGCGACTGTTAAATGCTCAAGCTGGCAATCAGCGTTTTGCCCTTGGCGAAGGGATGGAGGAATTGGAAGCCGCCGCCAATAACCCGAGCGGAGATGACAAGGGAATTTTTTACCTTCAAGACTATTTCACGCTTGACCTGATCGAATGTACGCCACAAGAAATTCTGGAACGCCTGTTCGAAGATTGCCTAGCAGAGGGCAAAATGCGTCAGCCTAGTGCCATCACTCACCCCAACGCTGGTCTGCCAAACTCCACTCAACCCTTGTTTATGACGTTGCAGGAATGGTTAATGCGTAATAAAATACGGAAGGTATTTGAACGGCTTCGCGATTTTTTCAATAAGCATCAACATCCTGACGCGCTCAATATTGTACTAACAAATGCAGCAAAATATGAAGATTTGATACAACAACAGAGCAAAGGCCTATTGTATAGCTCAGACCTGTCTGTTGAGAAAAGCAAAGTACTGAATGCATTGAATATGCTCATTCAGGAAGTCAAAAAAATTGAAACAAAAGCGGCCGTATGAAATACCGTTACCCAGGCATTCGCTCCTTTACTCATGAGGAAGGGTTATTGTTTTTCGGCAGGAAAAACGACGAGGAACGGCTTTATAAACTGGCGCGGCTCGAAAAAATTGCAGTCTTATACGGCAAATCCGGGTACGGAAAAAGTTCTCTGCTACAGGCTGCTGTGCTTCCAAGGATCAGTAGAGAAACTGACTTTGTTGTCATTCAAGTGCGTTTTGGTTATTTTTCTGCGGACAGCGAAGGTTTGATGCCGATTGCCCATACTACGGAACGAATCGAGACATGGGCGAAGTTGCAGAACACCAGACAGACAAAGCGTTCTTACCTCGACCTATTGATCCCAAATGAAGGTTCATTGTGGTATCATTTAAAAAAAGCGCAGGCTGCAACGGGCAATAACAGATTCGTGCTGGTGTTCGACCAGTTTGAAGAAGTTTTTTCTTATTCCGACAGGGCCGTCCTACAATTTCGCGCTCAGTTGGCCGATCTGCTTTATGTACAAATTCCACAAAATTTTCGCAACGCTTTCGACAATCTGACAGCGGAGCAAATGCTTGATGAAGTAGAAACCGACCTGTTTTTCGATGACCTTGAAGTGAAGGTGTTGTTCTCTATCCGCTCGGATTTTATGCACCTGCTGAACCACCTGAAGGATTTTTTGCCACAAATCCTCCGCCACTGCTATGAACTGGATGCCTTGAGCATCGAACAAGCGAAAGAGGCCATCACAGAACCCGCGCAATACAAATTCGACAATGTGGAGCATGCAGCTATTAGCCCGACATTTAATTACAGCGAGGAAACACTGCATTTGCTGCTTAATTTCCTGAGTAAAAATGGAATGGAGAAAGTCGAAAGTTTTCAACTGCAATTGATTTGCAGGCACATCGAAGAAAAGTTTGTGCATGGAGGGAATAAGGCAAGAATCGAACTGAACGATTTTGGAAAGACTATTGAAGAGCGCCTTCAATACCTTCAAAGTGTCAATCGCAATTATTATCGCGCTTGTATCTACAAACTCCCACCAAGTCAGCAACAAGTAGCGGGCCTGATTGTAGAAAATGAATTGGTAACTGTAGAAGACAAGCGTCGAATAACTGCCGATGCTGGCATGTTGGTAAGCCGGTACCGTGACCGGGGCGCCACACCTGCATTACTTGAAGCGTTAAAAGACACCTATCTCTTACGAGCTGAAACTACGGCACGCGGGCCCAGTTATGAGCTCAGCCACGATGCCTTAGTTGAGCCCATTCTCAACGCCCGTAAAGAGCGGGAATCGCTTGAAGCCAGATCGCTGGCAGAACAAAAGCGTCGCCGTTTTATGCTTATCACGGTGGGTTCGCTGACTGTAGCCGCGATATCGCTGGGGGCCTTGCTCATTGCCTTTTTGCAGTTTCGGGAAGCCACCCGCTCCAGATCCGGCATGATTCGGAATGCCGTAATGGCTCAGTTCAACAACGCAAACAACTGGAAAGTCCAAGGAAAATACACTGAAGCCCTGCAACAACTTCGTGAAATAGAACAGTTTTCCCAAGAAATGAATGACGAAGAAAAAATAAGTGCTGCCCGGATGAGGTCTGACTGGGAGACTTTGCGCCGCTTTATGGCCGATGGAGATACCTGTACAGCCCGGAAAGCCTATTTGCCAGCCTTATTAAAATACGATTCTGCGCGTCAGGTTAGCTCCGATATCCATATCCTCAATCTCATTGAACGCACGGAGAAAGACCTTGAATTGGCATTTGATCGCTATTCAGAAAATGGGAAAATGCAAATGAGTGTGGGTCAATATCGTCTGGCTTCTGAAAATTTCAAAAAAGCACTAGAACTCAAACCTGACGATGCTGACACCCGGCGAGCGCTGCACAACTGCCTTTCCCGACAATAACAGGCGAAATACGGAGCATTATTTAATGAAGGAAATCTTTAAAATATTCTATCAAAAATTTTTACCAATAGTTAATTGTCACTATTTTTGCTTTTTAAATATGCGTCCTCCCTGCCTTTCATATTGTAAAACACATCTTTTTATTTTATCCTATGGAGTGTAGTCTCCATTAAGAAAACTCAGATTTTTACAAGTAGCCAGAGAGAATGCTTTTTTTTACCTTTTAAAAAAACTTAACTCTGTAATGAAAACTTCAGCCTGTACCCTCGGTCTTTTTTTGGCATTTCATGTTGCGTTCGCGCAAATTGCACCCCAACAAGGTTCAGATTCCAGCAATGAAGCATTGCCCTCTGACAATGTCAAATTTTTAAATGGCAATTATTTTCCTCCCCCAGACACCCGTGATAAAAACCCCTACCAATCAGTAGAATTTCAGGCAAATTGCAATGTGTTTTCCACACTAGTGTGCGGTCAAACGTATACCAACCAAGCAATCAACGCTGCTGCCGGCAACGACTTTACCATCAGCGATTACAACTGCGTTTCAGGAGCGGCTTTTTCTGGCTACGACCGCTTGTATAAGGTAACCGTCTCCCAAAAATCCAGCGTCCATTTCATTATGGATATCCTCAATGCCGCCGATTTCGACATGTTTCTGCTTACGAGTTGTTCCCCTCCCAACTGTTATGCTTTTTCTATTGAAGATAATGTCCAGATCGGTGTATACCGCGAAGTATTGGATGTCAACCTCAATCCAGGGACTTACTATTTAGTCATCGACGCCTACGATAATACGCAACAAGGGACGTTCAACCTGACGATGAACTGTTCATGCACCTGTGTAGAATCTACTAACGATGAGCCATCCGGCCACAAAATATTCTGCGACGGGTTTGAGGACTACCTGAGCAATAAACCACTGACACCCCAAGGCACCCGATGGCTTTTATGGGATCGCTGTACTAATGCCAACGCAGGATGTAATTCAGCCTTGTCCGACGACGCGAACGTGATCACCGATAATGGCAACAAAGTTATCCGCGTGCAACAAAACAACGCTATTGACCCGGACCTGGTTTATCTGCTCGACAACCAGACAAGCAGCCGATGGCGTTTGTCGTGGAAAATGAAACTAGCAACCAATAAAGGTGGGTATTACAACCTGCTCCATACAACGCCCGATGCTGACGGAGGCAACGCGAACTGGGCTTGCGAGGTGTTTTTTGACTCGGGGGGAGGCGGAAACCTGGAGGTGGCAAACAGTACAATTGCAACTTTCGATTATCCTGTGAATACGTGGTTTACGGTGGTAAACATTGTTGATCTGGTGAAGGATTCTGCCCAATTATGGATAGACGGCGAGTTCGTCCGGCAGTGGAAATTCAGTCTTGGTTTGCTTCAAAACGGCACGCCCTCTAATTTAAAACGCCTGGCGGGCGCCAATTTCTATGGACAAACCAATACAGACTTTTATATTGATGATATTTGTTTCTGGGGTCAAATACCATCTTGTACTTCTCCGGCACTTTATGACCCTGTTTGCATTGAAAACGGCTCCCTTTTAACCAACGAGTCCCATGCACGGTGTCAACTCTATACTTCGGAAGAATGGGGGATTTGCAATACAGTCTGTGATTATGGCGGCACTTTCATTTATCGCGGTGAAGCCTATAACGGTTCGCTCGATCTTTCTGACCAGGCGCCCAGCCAAATTTTAGAAGCACCCTGCGTAAAATCGGCATACGGGGGAAATGTACCCAATAACCTGGCAGCAGATATATACATTTATCACCAGGACCCCAATGATGTGTCAGGCAACCAAATCGACCTCAATTTTGACAATAACAATGACCCTTTGACCAAATGCTTTGTATTTGTATGTAGCAGGCAATCAGCAAATTTTAATGGTGATCAAAATCAAAACATTTGCCTATCCGGGCAATATTGTTGGGTAAGCCCTGATATTGGCAATGGCTACAACGACTTACCGTTAAATTCCTGCTCCAATTTCTATTATCTAGTAGTCACTGGTTTGCCTGGCGCCACTTACTCCAACCTGAGCGTGACACCGAACGGCAAATGCCCTTCCAATCCAGTACCGATCCTGTGTGGCGAGAACAAAACGGGCACGGTTTCAGCAAGTCAATCCGATCCATATTTTTCGGTGTCAGGAAATCCACCTGGAACAAGTGCGTACAAACAATGCTATTCTGGCACCAGAGCTTATAATGGCGGCGAGCAGTACTACAAATTTACGCTGACGCAACAAACCACTGTAAAACTTACCATGGCTTCAAATTCCCAAATGGGAATTTTTCTTTATGCTTTTGTCTGCGGCAGTAGTTGTATTGCTTATGCCGAAAACACGACAATCAACACGCAGGCTATTATTAATCAGTCACTTCCGGAAGGGAGCTATTACGTTATAATTGATAAAAATGGGGGTGCATCCAATGACTTTTCACTTTTATTGACTTGCAACGTCCAAAATAATTTTCAGATCAACAATGTTTTGTACGACGGTATAGTATGCCCAACCAACCCGACTCAGGTACACCAAGTTGCCATCCCGCGAACTGCTTACAATTTTGACAATAACGACCTGATCAATTTTCTGTACCGTGACAATAGTGGGCTGCTCACCAGCAGCGATTCACTGAATAAATACTGGCCTGGTTTGCCCATCACGTATTTCAATATCAAGGGGGATGCAAGTGCTGATACGTTGAAATGCTCGTACGCCCCGAACGACTCTTTTTTCGTGGTCATACTTCAAACGGAGCTGGGGAAAGATACGTATCAAAAAATGATTCCCACTTTCTCGCCACAGGTGCCTGGCGTTACAGGGGGCGCCGTATTTAAACCCGATTCTATCAGCCTGATTACCCGGCTCAGACCTGTAGGACAAGCAGCAACTTTCAGCGCATCAACCGGTCTGGTTCGTGTCGCACCAAATGTGGCCACGGCAAAGTTTGTATTTTCATCGAGCTTGGACTGGACAGTAGAAGAGCAACCAGCAGCAAGTTGGCTGACGGTCACACCTGCTTTGAGCGATGGGGCGGAAGAAATTACCCTTAGCTTTCAACAACCGTATAACCTGAATGTACCGCGCAGTACTACGCTCTATTTCCGCTCTGATAAAAACCCCGACCTGTATCGGCGGTTTGTAAAAATAGAACAACTTGGCATCTGTATCACGCCTGTTGTCGGCATTTCACCAACCGCCCCCATATCGGTTTGCGCCGGTCAGCCAATATCGCTCACTACCACTACGGGTAGCCAACCTGAAGAATTATTTGAATTCCAATGGAGTACGGGCGAAACGTCGAAAAGCATTTCCCTGCCTACCACACAAAGCGGCGTGTTTTCTTACTCAGTGACGGTCACAAATAAGGACTGCTTCACCACAGCTTCTGCAACCAAGTCAGTGACTATCAATGCACTTCCTGCCGCGCCAACAAACCCTCAAAATAGGACTATTTGCGCAGGCGCTACCGTGCCATCGTTAAGTGTCAGTACGCCAGCAGGTATTACCGTCGATTGGTATAATCAGGCAACGGGAGGGCTTAATGTGTTGAGCGGCAACTCAAATTATACACCACCATCCATCACAATGACGTATTACACCGAAGCCCGTAACACCACCACGGGCTGTGTCAGCTCCTCACGTACTCCTGTTATGCTGACCGTCAATCCAATACCAACGATCCAGATAGCCGACACTGTCTGTACGAACAACAACCTAAACTATAATGTAACACTTACGACCACGAACGGCGCTACCGTTACTACAACTGCCGGACTGGTCAGTGGTGGAAACGGAAACTTCAATATAGTCAATGTGCCCGCCGATATGGACATCAATATAACCGCTACATTTACGAACACAGGCTGTAGTAAGACCATTACTTTGCCCGCGCCCAGTTGCGGATGCCCACCTGTCGTAACGCCCACAGCAACCAATGCACTAGTCAAAATTTGCCAGGGCACTCCGATACCCACCCTGAGTGTCACTGTAGGCGCTAACCTCACATCTGACTGGTATGATGCCAATGGGACGCTACTTTTGGCGGGCTCGACATCCTATACGCCAACTGCTGCGGGAGACTATTTTGTAAAAGCCCGCAATCTTGTGAGTGGTTGTGTCAGCACTTTATCCACACAAATAACACTGGCCATCAACCCTTTACCGACCCTTACGTCTTCCGGCCCTTTGTGTGCACCAGACCTGAATTCTTACTCTTTGACGCTCAATACAACTGGCAACAGCGTACAGTCGAGTGCAGGCACGGTGACCGGATCAGGGACTGTGACGATCAGCGGCATCCCCACTGGCACCAATATCGTAGTCACATCTATTATAACATCTACCGGCTGCCAGCAACAACAAACGTTTATTTCTCCGCCCTGCCCCTGCCCCGGCGTTTCTGCACCCATGGCTTCCGGGCTGATAACTTATTGTCAGGGCACTCCAATTCCGCCTCTGAGTGTTTCGGTCGCAGCCGGTGAAACTGCCGACTGGTATGCACAGGCTTCGGGTGGACAACCATTGGCCGGGGGACAGGGAACTACCATATTCCAAGCTTCACAAGCGGGCACGTATTACGCAGCGGCGCGGAATCTGGTAAATAACTGTATAAGCCTGACCCGCACTCTGGTCATTCTGGAAGAAAACCCAAAACCATTATTCAATAGCGTAACGGACACCTGCGAACCCTCGCTTGTTTTTTATAAAGTTATCGTAAGTACCGATGCGAATTCCGTGACTGCGTTCCCCTATACGGTCGAAAATAACGGCGGCGGCATTTTTACTGTTGTCGGAATCCCTACGGGTACAGCGGTAAACATTAAGGCAACCACTACCGCTACGGGCTGTTTCACTCAGGAATCAGTATTGAAATCGTTCTGTTACTGTCCATCACTTGCAGCCCCTGTAAGCAGTGGGGACAAAACTATTTGCGAAGGAGATAATATCCCATTTCTGACCGTTCAAGTTAATCCTGGCGAAACTGCGGACTGGTTTGACACGGGCAATGCCCTTCTTCTGGCAGGCGACGTCAATTTCCAGCCGCCAGGGCCGGGAATCTACAAAGCCCGTACGCGCCATTTGGCCAGCGGATGCCCCAGTACTTTAGAGACAGCTGTCCAACTCATTGTAAACCCGCAAGCTACCGCCAGCGCTGGTAAAGACACGATAATTTGTGCCAATGGATTCGCCTTGCTTCAGGGAGGAATGTCCGGTGCTTCTGGCGTTACTTGGACAGCCTCGATCCCAGGTGGGCAATTTGGCAATGTAAATGCCCTGGCAACGACCTACACCCCAGCTGTCGGCATTAACACAGTACTCCTTACGCTCACCACTAACGACCCATCAGGCCCCTGCCCTGCCGCTTCAGATCAAATGTTGCTCAATATCAATCCTCTGCCAGGGATACAGATCCTAGATACCACATGCGCACCAGATTTAAGTACCTATACGATCAGGTTCGTTTCTGCAAATACCCAAATCAGCATCTTACCCAATGTTGGAGTCTTACTTTTTCTGGGCAACGGACAATACCAACTTGAAGATGTTCCAAGCGGCACCAACCTTACGATTACTGCAACCAGCACATTAACAGGATGCTCTAAAGTGCTAGCTGTACCGGCGCCCCAATGCCTGTGCGGTTTTATCCAGGCCCCCATGTCATTGGGCAATGAATCCGCGTGCCCGGGCATATCGTCATTGCCTCCGTTGAAAGTAAACCCAGGGCCTGGCAACACGACCGACTGGTACCCCACTGCAACGGGTGGTTCGGTTCTACCAAATGGAACAGGAGTCAATTCATTCACGCCTCCCGGGCCAGGTACCTTTTATGCCCAAGCCCGGAATTTGCTCACGAACTGCAACTCCAATAATCGTACGGCCCTGACTTTTTCATATTTTCAAACCCCACTTGCCAACGCAGGTCCCAATCAGTTGGTGTGTCCAGGGGAAGGACTTACCCTGACAGTAGCCAGCAATCCAGGAGACACCTTTAAGTGGAGCACTGGAGAAACTACTAAAACCATCTCTGTGAATCCGGCCTTGCCTCCGGGCTATTCAGTTACCGTGACCAATTCAAACCAATGTACCGCTGCTGACACTGTATTTGTCAATTACCGGCCAGTACCGACGGTAAGTATTGTCGAAATGCTACCGATCCTTTGTCATGGAGGTGCTACTGGCGCTTTGTTTGCCGGGGCCCAAGGTGGGTCGGGTAGTGGCTATTCAGTGGTGTGGTCGAACGGGCAAACCATCGCCCAAATCCTCAACCTGCCCGCAGGAGTGTACAGTGCAACGCTTACGGATGGCGCAGGTTGTAAGGACACTGCTCTTTATACGCTTGTCGAACCTCCAGTTTTAGCAATAATTAATTCGACGATTATGCACGTGCCTACCCCTACTTCCAACTCAGGTACTATCTCGGTAAGCGTAGAGGGTGGGACGCCACCATACAGTTATCAGTGGATCCAGAATGGCTTCATCTTGCCTGGAAATAATCAACCAGTCATTACCGATCAGTTTGCGGGTACTTATTTTGTAGAAGTGAAGGATGCCAACAATTGCAAAATAACCAGCGATTCTTTGCTGATTCTGGTTCTGGGAGCATCGGAACCTGACTGGTCGTCCTTTATAAGAATTCACCCCAATCCGACAGCAGGAATCATTTATATTGATTTTAACCTGCCCGAATTCGTTAATACTGATATTATGGTTTACGACGCAATTGGTCGGTTAATCAAAAAAACGACACCTGAGCGACTACAGGCCCGTATCCTCCAAGTTGACATAAGCGATAACCCTCAAGGGATATACTTGCTGCGAATACACATGGATAATGCGCAAAGCGTCACGAAAACCGTGATTTTAAACAAATAAAGAATGTCCTATCGCCCCTGTAGTATTTTTATCATTACATGGCTGCTGGTTATGCTGACCAATAACAGCGGTTGCCTAAAGCCTAAGCTAACGGGTCTGGAGTTTTTCACCGTCAGCACCGAGCCTATTGAGCCGCAGTCTCTCGCACTCCTAAAATTGACCGGGCGGATTGAGAACTTGATTGATTCAAAAGCAGCATCCTGCGGCTTCATCTGGTCAAATGATGAAGGGGAAATTTCGGGGGCTTCACCTGAAGGTGGCCAGGTACTTACAGTATCTCCCCCTTCTGAAGGCAATGGTGCTTTTGTTTATAATTTCCCAGTGCCAGTAGAGGGTAAAGTGTATTTTTTCCGTGCCTGGGCAAAATTGGGAGAACGCTATGTGTTTGCCGATGTTATCCGCTCGTTTGCCCTAGGAAACGTGGTTTTACAAACGGGAAATTGGCAGGTGGACAATGACACAGCTTGGGCGCATGGTATTCTGGTTGGCCTTGAGGCATTGCATCTGACGGTGGATTCGTATGGACATGTTCTTTCTGAAACCAATTCGACCCCGGAATTGGGCTGCAGTGATTGTCTGAGCTCGAATTTCGGCGTCTCCTTTAACGACGGGCCATTTACCAGTAAATTTGACAGCCTGAAATTCAACACACGGTATTTTGCCCGAGCCTATGCCGTTTCAGGCACCAAGCATTTTTACAGCGACAAGGTGGATACTATACAAATATGCGGCGGCTGGGAAAGCCTGAAAGATTTTAGGAATTACCGCGATGGTGTCGCGGTAAGCTCAGAAAACCACGGAAAAGCTTTTGTGGGGTTTGGCTGTGAAGCTTTCGCCGCCTGCACCCAACCCAATCTTCCTGCCGATATTTGGGCTTTTACTGGTAGTACCGGTGAGTGGGGAATTACCGCCTCATCATCTATTCCGAACTTGTTGCAACGCACCAATGCCTCGGCATTTGTTATTGGAGATACAGCCTATTATATCTTTGGAGGATATCAGACCGATTCCAGCAGCGCTGTTTTACCTCTTAGAGATTTTAGAAAGTATTGCATCAGCGCAGATACTTGGCGTAAAGGCGTTGATCCACCCCTCGCTTGTGCCCGAAGAGTCAAGGCTGTTGCCTTTTCTCTACAGGATAAGGGCTATGTAGGCTCTGGAATGGATAAAGACGGATATGCGCTTCAGGATTTTTGGGAATACACCCCTACTTCGGGTGTATGGCGGCCAGTAGATTCCATTCCTGCCCGAATAAATATCGGTGGCGTGGACCAAAACCTAGGGCGATCTGATGCTGCGTGTTTTACCATTGGAGACAGGGCCTATGTCGGTGGCGGAATTGTCGGCCCAACCATACTGCGAGATTTTTGGAAATTTATTCCGCCTGAACCGTCAGACCCCAATGATCCGGGCAAATGGGAATTTTGTTGTTTTTTCGACAAAGGAGTGCCTCGTATTGAAGCCATCGCTTTTAGCATTGAAAACAAGGGCTACTATGGGCTGGGATATAGCTACAACAACGACGTGCTCGACGATTTTTATGAATTCGACCCATCGGTTCCCGGCTGGACAAAACGCGAAAAGTTTCCCGGCGGGAATCGACGCGATGCACTCGGGTTTTCTCTGAATGGTTTCGGGTACGCTGGCAGTGGCATTCAGCATAAGATCACAAACGTTATTACGGTAGACATGCGTACAGATATGTGGAAATACGAACCCAAAAAATGAACCATCAATGAAATACATCCTCACTTTTTATTTCGGTTTAATAAGCTGCTCAAGCGCCTTTTCACAATCCTTGTTTACGCTGCAAGAGGTGGTTGATAGCTTACCGTTCCAAGTCATTGTCCAATCTGGAAAATTGGCCATATCATTTGCTGGACCTGAGCATCGTAAGCTGAGATACCTTACTGTTGATAATTTGTATTTGTCTGACGCCGACCTTTTGCTTGAATACCATCCGCATGGTATCCCAAAAACACTTGAGCTGCAACCCTTGATCGAATTGCGCGAAGCAAGTGGCCGTCTGATTCAGATCGGTCAGTCCTCCTTGTCCTCCGATCAGGCTTTAAGCGTGAAAACCCCGGTTGCCGGCCGCATTGTCTGGCTGGATGCCACCGAAACAGCTTTGGAACTCGGAGCATATACCCTCCTAATTCATCAACGACTTCGCGGCGCAGTTGAATGTGCTGGCAAACGACCGGAATTTTCCATCAAACAGCAACTTCCATATTATGGAGTAGCCGCCGCCGGCTTGGTATTTTCCGGCTTAGGCTTGATCTTCAATGCCCAAAAAAAGGATTCCTATAATAATTACAGAAACGTTTGGGCAAATGAAGGTCAAAAAACCGACGCCGACGGATATCTGGCCGACGCCAAAAATCTGGAAAAACGGGCTGAAGTATTTATGTATGGCGGTCTGGCCGTATTGGGCGCCAACGCAGGATTTTACACCTGGCGCCGTATTAGGGTGCGGCACCGGCAACATTTGTATGACACCTACTGCACATCCCAAACTAAAACAAGCCTTAAGATCGAGCCGGTTCTCGATTGGTGGCGAAACGGTCCGGTTGCAGGTGTAAGGATCGGAATCAACGGGAAATAAAGTTTAAATTTGCTAAAGGCCCATTCAACCTCAATGCTCATGATAAAAAAGGTTGCTTTTCTTGTCCACCTGATTTTAGTTTTAGGTGCATACTCAGGTTTCGCGCAATCCTGCTATGAAACCATACGGAACAAAGGCATTCAACTGATGGACCGGACTCAATACGGCGCCGCCATCAGTCAATTCTGGGTAGCTATGACTACCTGTCCGGATAAGCCAGACAATCATGACCTGCAAGAGCTCATAACACGGGCACAGAATGCCCAGATTAGCGCCCTCCAAGTCATAATTCAAGAAAAAAACACTTTGTACAATGAGGCGGTCCAGGCGCGCGACGAAGCTTCGGAAGCCAGGGAAAAAGAGGAAACAGCCAAGGAAGAAGCCGAACGCAACGCTTTGTTTGCCAGGGAACAAGGCCGCCGGGCAGAATCTTTGCGGCTTGCTTTACTGTCCGATATCCTGCGTACCAAAGGCCTCCGGTCTGACGCAGTGACGTTAGCCTACATCGCACTGAAAATTTCTCCTTCCGACTCCGCAACGGTTATGCAGCGATCTTTCGGCGATGCCGTCCGCGATTCTTTTCAAACGACCGTTTATTCTGGACAAAAAAGTGCGCAAGACGCCTTTTTTTTACCACCATCCAACAACCTGCTCATCCGCACAAAGGAACAGTCCATCATTTTCAGATCTGCGACCGGATCCAAAACAGAACTGGTTCCAACAGGCGGACAGAATCTAGGGGTAGTCATATCCCATTCAGGAACTTATTTTCTAACCTGGGCCGACAATCAATCGGTTCAGGTTTGGAATACGGAAGGAAGGCGTGTCGCCACCTTGTCCGGACACAGCGAGCCCGTTAGATTTGCTGCCTTCTCTTCCGATGATACCCGTATCATCACCTGTTCCCGTGATAACACAGCAAGAATTTGGGGAACAGACGGAGCATTACAGGCCGTTTGTTCCGGTCATACTGGCAACGTTTACGATGGCGGATTTTTGTCGGGTGGCAAACAGATTTTCACACGGTCGTCCGATGGCACAGTACGGATTTGGAATAGTTCCGGTGACATAGAAGCCACACTCAACGAATCTGGTATCTACACTTATACCGCTCGACCAGACATTACAGGAAATTCTCTGCTCACGGCATCGGCCGATGGATATGCCCGGCTGTGGAATTCCTCTGGGGCGCTTCAGCAGGAGATAAAGACGGGGAGAGGGCCAGCGAAAGACGCTGAGTTTTCTCCTGTGAACGATGGTATTTATGTGCGAACCCGTAGCGAGGTTATCGGTATTTGGAGCCTCCAAGGCGTGCCAATAGCAGAACTGCGACATGCCTCCGAAGTGGGGGGAATGACCGTAGAACAGGATCTTGGCCGCATTGCCACTTGGACCTCCGACAATACTATCCAGCTATGGGATCTGAAAGGGCATCCTATACATCGGTTTTTAGGTCACCGCGACGCGATCCTTTCCGTCGTTTTTGTTCCACGAAGCAACCTTTTGCTTAGCTGTGCCAAAGACGGCACAGCCAAACTCTGGGATACGAACGGAAATATTCTAATGGATTGGATCATTGATCCAACTTCCACGACCCCGGCAATGCTCAGCCCCGATGGACTGCATGTGCTAACTGTTGACCAGGATAAAACGGTATCAATCACTCCATTACCCAATTTTATCTTGGAGCAAATGCAGGCTGGAATTGACTTAAAGGGTGTGGAGATGCAGGAGTGGTTAAAAAAATACGATGTTCAATTGTTTGAGGAATAAGGCTGAATTTGAATGCTAGCAGACCTCAAACCAGATCATCCTCTGAACGGACAACCAAAATCGGAAGGCCACTGCTTGCAAGCACCTCATTGGTAATACTTTTATGCAAGATATTGTCCCAGAAGGATCGTTGACGGGTTACAAAAACCAGTAATCGCGTACGGTGATGGAAAGCGTATTCGTAAAGAGAACCGACAATGTCATCGCTCACCATTTTGCTGAAAATAAACGGCTTGTGGGGTTCGGCTTCTGAATAATCCTTCGACAGTTGCTCCCATTTTGCCTCAAGATTGCGTTCACCAGCTATCCCGACATGTACAAAATGGAGTTGCCCCTCAAAGCGCTCCGCAAACGACACGGCTTGCCGCACAGCAAGTTCGTCGAACAAATTAAAATCACTGGCATACAGGATGTTTTCAAAATCTCCAAATTCAGTCTGCATTGGCACGAACAAGACTGGGCAATGGGCATTTTTAGAAACTTGTATGCTGACAGAGCCAAAGAGTCTTTTTAGCAAGCCAGTATCTCCGGTCGCGCCCATAACCAGAAAATCAGCTCCCCGTGAATATTCGGTTATGGCTATATCCGGAGTGCCATAAATGACCTTGGAGCGAATACTTGGCCCCGGACTTGGTGTTTCCACCATTTGGTCCGGGGCTCCAGTATATTGACCGGTAGGTATGTATTCAACCTTGAGCGGTTTTAAAACATCGCCGATAAAGGTGTCCAATTCAGCGCGCAGGGTGTTGGTATAACTGGACAGAAACCCGGATGCATTGGGTGCAGATTCCTCAAAAATACTGTCCATAGCGTAAACGACTTCCAGATTATTGCCGATCCTGTTTGCTATCTTCCAGGCAAAAACCAATGCATTTGCGGCAATTGGGCTCATGTCAACTGCTACGCTGATCGTGTCAGGATGGAATGATTTAGTGTTACAACAGCCTTGACATTTTCCAGTACAAGCATTCGAAGCAGGTTTAGGAAAGGATGCTATTTTTTTCATTTCGATTATTGTTGTTCATAAACCAAACTGGAATCAGCAGGAACTTGGTTCGCCAGGGCACTCATGAGGTCGTAAGGGGTAAGGATACCCACCAAATCACCATCTTCTACCACAGGAAGCGCATGGAAACGGTTGATCAGAAAAATTTCGATTGCCACGTTAATGCGGTCATCGGGTGCCAGCTTGCCCAAACGCTTCACCATGATTTCGCTAACCTGAGTGCGGTCAAGGCGTAACTGGTTCACGTACTTGTCCTCTTCATAATGAGAGGCGCCGCCCATAAAATGTTCAAAATCAGTTTTACTGACAATGCCTACGATTTCTCGAAAATGCACCACTGGAATATGGTGAAATTTGTGCGTTTCAAATATTTCTTTAACTCGGGATAGGGATTCTTCCGGTGCGACGGTGACCAATTGTTTGTGGCCGGTCATGAGGCTCGAGACAGAAGCGAAAATATTCATTGTTAAAAAAGATTTTTTTGTTTAAAGATGTCACAAAGGTGCCGTGGCTCCAGCGCGCAGAAAATGATAGAAATTACCATCCCCCTTGATATAAATCAGTCCCCCAAGCTTAATGGCATAAATACTTTGTACCAACATGAAAAAAATACTTTTGCACCAACATGAAAAAAATACTTTTGCACCAACATGAAAAAAATCCTTGTCATCGAAGACAACCCAGATGTTAGCGAAAACTTGGCTGAAATCCTGATGCTCAGCGGCTATGAAGCACTTACCGCTGAAAATGGGAAAATTGGCGCTTCCAAGGCGCAGTCTGAAAACCCTGATCTTATTTTGTGCGACATCATGATGCCCGAACTTGACGGCTATGGCGTTTTGCACATCCTCAGCCGGCAAGCAAGCACAGCCGATATCCCATTCATATTCCTTACTGCTAAAGCAGAAAAAGAGGACTTCCGTCATGGGATGTCGCTCGGCGCAGACGACTATATCACTAAACCCTTTGACAATGTGGCTCTGCTGCAAACCATCGAGAACCGCCTGAAAAAAAGCGAACGCCTTAGGGCGGCTTCATCAAAGGCGGGCGATTCTTTTGAGCACTTTATTGACGAAGCCCGCGCCTTGGAAGCCGTGAAACACCTTTCTGAAAACCGAGAGATCCGAAATTACAAGAAAAAAGACCCGATCTTCCGGGAAGGCGAGCACCCGCGCTGGTTGTATTTTGTGGAAAGCGGCAAGGTCAAGATTTTCAAAACCAGCACTGATGGCCGTGAACTCATCGTTAAAGTGGCGCAACAAGGTGAGTTTTTGGGATTTTTGGCACTTTTTAGAGAGGCCGCTTACCCTGAAAGTGCCGCAGCGCTCGAAGATTGCAGCATCAAATTAGTGCCTAAGCAAGACTTTGCAGCGCTTGTGTTCGGCAACCGCGATGTAAACGCCCGTTTCATCAAAATGCTCGCCAGCCACATCGCCGAGCGTGAGCAGCAACTCATCGAGCTGGCCTACAACTCGGTGTGCAAGCGCGTGGCTACTTCCCTCACCCATCTTTGCGACCAGAGTGGCCCAGTTATCCACCTGCTCCGCGAAGATCTTGCCGCCTTGGCAGGCACGGCAAAAGAAACCCTCATCCGCACCCTGACTGACTTCAAGAACGAGGGATTGCTGAGCGTCAAAGAAGGGGTGCTGGAGGTGCTTCAAGTGGAGAAATTGAGGGAAATGCCCAATTGAGTGGTGATTGGATTATTGGTGATTGGTTTACTTGTCCCGCAGCATTTTCCACACTTCGAACCATGCAACACTCAGAAAGCCTGCCAACACGCAGCAGCCAAGGTCAATTGCCGAAATCGGACTCATTCGAAACAGGCTTGTCAAAAACGGAACATATAAAATCGCCAACAGCAAAGCTGCGGAGATGGCAAGAAGGCCAAGGAAATCGACCAGCATGTGACGGGGCAGCAGCTCCTCGACGGCATCCGCCAATACGCGCTGAAGCAGTTCGGCCCGATGGTGCCCACGGTTTTCGGCTACTGGGGCGTGCGCTGCGGCCCGAACTTCAGGGCGAGAAAGCCGGTCAGCGGCACCGTGATCGCCTCGGCGACCGCATAAGAGGTG
>JACMMM010000653.1 GCA_014379065.1 Saprospiraceae bacterium | reverse complement strand
GGAGGAAGTTGGCTCCTTGCAAGGTGTCCACTTTTCCACCCCACTTAGCGGCAAACGCTTGCAGGTCACCGAGATTGTTGCTCTGGCTTATGATGTATGCTGCCTTTTTCAGGTTCTTTACACGGAAATCGGCATCCTGCACACTTTTAAGCGTAGCAACCGTAGACTCGCCCTCAGGGATGATGGTTTTTATTGCTGCCACCACATATTTGGTGTCGAAGTATCCTCCATTCTTGTCGCCAAAAGCAAAAACTTCTTTGCTGACACTGCCAACCTTTGTGTTTTTTTCAAATGCCCAACGGATGATGTCTCGAGCATCTTCGCCCGAGCCTAGTACAACACCCAAGTTGAAATCATTGACTTTAAACGACTGAGTGTTTTGCAATTTAATGCTTTGCTTCTCGGCAAGCGCTTCCAGATCAGTGATTGTCTTGACTTGTTGGATGAGCGCTACGGCCTTGTCTTTTACTGCCTCTTGGGTAGTTTTGCCGGGCACTATCCGGTTGCTCAATACGGCCACTTTTGCGGAAGTCTCATTTTTGATAAACTTCTTGCCCGTGATCTCCACGATGTGCCAGCCAAACTGTGTGGTCAACTTGTAGACCTTTCCTTGTTCTCCCGTCAGGAAGCACAGATTATTAAATTCTGCCACCATCCCGCCATTTGCAAACCAGTTCAAGTCACCGCCCATTCTGGCAGAACCCGGGTCTTGGCTCCAGCGCATGGCAAGCGAGTCAAAACGTTGTTTGCCTGAGTTGATGAGCGCAATCAGGCTATCGGCACGCGCTTCGTTTTCGGGAGTAACCCCTTTGAAGAGGATGTGGCGGGCGCGCACGGAATCGGGCAACACCCTGCGGTCAAGTATTTTGATGATACTCCATTCACCTTCGTGGAGCAATGGGCCTACAATAGAGCCAATCGGGCGAACCATGACCGAGTCAGCATAAGCAGGCGGAAACTTTTCCTTGGGTATAAATATGCCCAAATAGCTACCACCGTTGGTTACCACATAAGCAGAGTCGGTTTTGGTAGTGCGCAGCCCTTCTATAAGGTTAGAAACCGTTTCGCGAGCGTGGGCCGTGTCTCCAGCAGTAGGCACAACGTCGTATGAAACAAAAGAAATGACACGGCTTTCCTCTTCTTGATCGTAAAGATGCGGATTGTCTTTCAAATATGCCTTGTAGTCACTGTCTTCCACCGGCGCTTCCTCATCTTTAATTTTGGTGTAAGGAATGCGGACGGCCAGGAAATCACGGCGCTCGTTGTTCTCTTTAAACACCATTTCGGCTTGCCATTTAGGGGTGTACATGCCTTTGGCGACGGCGCTGGTGAGCTTTTCCTGAAGGCGCGCCTTTACTATCTCCTTTTCTTGGACGGCCCAATAAGCTCGCGCCCTTGGCTCCGTGAATTGGCCTTGTTCGATGGCGTTCTTGATGCTGGCGAGTTTAGCACGATCAGGCTGGCCTATTTCGTTTTTAAAACGCTCTCCAATGACGGGGCTAATATTGAGGCCAAATTGCAGGTCCAACAATTCCTCTTTGCCAACACCTAGCCCGAGCGGCTCAACCGTTTTTTCTACGATGGCCTTTTCTAAAAAATAAGTCCATGCCTGGTTGCGGACTTGATAGGTGTTATCCTTCTGTTGTTCAGAATATACGAGTTTCTCGTATGAATCAAATTCGCTGCGCTTGATTTCTATGTCGCCTACCTTTCCAAGCGTGTTCATGTCGGCAGAGGAATAGCGTTGACTGTTGGACATAACGTCCATCAAAATGAAGCCGCCCAAGGCCAAAGCCATTAATACGATGAGTATCCACCCACGTTTTCGAATAGTCCCGATTAAAGCCATTTTACTTTAATTGTTTGAAAATCAGAAATTTATGTCAAAAATGAATTGGTTTTTTCAAAAGTGGTCGCAAAGGTAAAAAGATCAGGCGCGAAAAAGGAAAAATTGTTCGACTGATTTAAAGTGCTGTTTTTGTTGTTAAAAAACCCGGTGCCCACAAATCGTTGGACACCGGGCCAATTTTAGACACTACGGTGAACGGGAATTTAGAAGCGGCGGCGCATCGGGCTGCGCCTTGCGAGCAACTCGATGAGCGCTATCACGCCGCTTCCAAGGGTGAAAAGCCCAAGGGTGACACCAATGATAAGCATGATTAAAACTGATTAAAAGATGAGGAGTATAGTGTTTGTACAGACCAAGAAGCCTGATTTGCAGCAACTTAGCCAAGAATGATGCCAAAAAGGTCGTTCCTCGCCACAAGCCAGTTTTACAAGTGTTAAAAACGGTCGTTGGGCAAGGGCCTTGCAACGTTTCAAAAAAAGGCCCGTCTCTTGGCAAGCAACGAAAACAAAAACAAGACCTATCCTTTTATGAAGCGTTCATCCCTCGCCTGTGCGTGCCTTGCCTTATCGTTCGGCGCAGCTGCCCAAGCCCAACTTGCCCAAAAGAAAACCTTGGATGCTACCCGAATCAGCGAAAAGATAATGGTTGACGCCACGCTCAACGAGTCCGCTTGGCAATCCGCTCCAGCCGCCACCGACTTTGTGTACGTGTGGCCAACGCCCGGTTTGCACGCTACCCAGCGCACGGTGGTGAAAATCCTGTACGACGATACTGCTTTATATGTTGGCGTTCAATGCTTTGACACAAACCCAGACTCCATTTTTCACCGCCTCTCCAAGCGCGACGAATTGGAAAACACCGACGCTTTTTCCATCATCCTCGATACTTACCGCGACGGCCAAAACGCACTCCAGTTTGGCGTTACGCCCGACAACGTACAGTTCGATTCCAAATACTCGGTTGCCAATGCCAATTCAAATAACGGCAACAACGACGGCGAAGACCCAGCCTGGGATGCTGTTTGGAAATCTTCGGCACGCCTCACCCCGGATGGTTGGGTGGCAGAATTGGAAATCCCTTATTCTGCCATCCGTTTCCCGAAAAAAGACCTGCAAGATTGGGGCGTAAATTTTTATCGCAACGTGAAACGACGCGGCGAAACGGACTCTTGGAACGAAGTGAAACCTGATATAGCAGGCTCGCTCAGCCAAATGGGCATTCTCACGGGAGTCCACGACATCAAAGCGCCGCTTCGGCTGAGTGCTACCCCTTTTGTGGCGGCTTACGCCAACAACGCTTACAACCAGACTTCTGGCCCAGGCAGCAGTTGGAGCTTTCCTTGGTCCGTGGGTATGGACCTCAAATACGGTATCAACGAGGCGTTCACGCTTGATGCCACGGTCATCCCTGATTTTGGACAGGTGCGCTCTGATCAGAATGTGCTGAATCTTTCGCCATTTGAGGTCAGGTTCAACGAAAACCGCGCTTTTTTTACTGAAGGAACCGAACTGTTCAACAAAGGAGGGCTGTTTTACTCGCGCCGTGTGGGAGCTGGCGCTCAACTTTTGAACGCCACCAAGGTATCAGGCAGGACAAAAAGTGGTCTGGGCATTGGCCTTTTCAACGCGATTGAAAATGCGGAATACGAAACCCATACAGAAGAAGGGAAGGAAATCAGAGCGCAAATCTCCCCGCTCACGAACAAAAGCATCGTGGTGTTCGACCAGAATTTGCACAACAACTCGTCCATTACGCTTATCAACACCAACGTGATGCGCTCCGGGGCTGGCCTCGATGCCAACGTGACGGGCCTATTGTTCAAGCTGAAAAACAAAGCGCAATCGTACGGGCTAAACGGCAAAGCCGTGATGAGCAATCGAATCGGCCCCGAAAGCACCGAAAAAGGCTATGCACTTGCCTTGAGTGGTTCCAAAACGAGTGGCAATTTCCTCTGGGGCAGCGATTTCAACTTGGAAAGTGACACCTACAATCCGAACGACCTCGGCATCCTTTTCAGCCCCAACGAAGTGAGCCACTCCGCTTGGATCAACTACAATTACTACAAGCCCTGGTGGAAACTAAACAACTATTGGTCGAGCCTGTGGATGTACAATGAATCACTTTACAAACCCTGGGCGGAGTGGGCGGTCACGCAGTTTGGGGCCAATTTTGGTGGCAACACGCGCAAATTTCAAAATTTTGGATTCAACTTTAATCTGACGCCTTGGGGCGTCCACGATTTTTTTGAGCCCCGGACCTTCGACTACCAAACCTATTATCATGTACCTGCTAACGTAAACCTGTACACTTGGTACAACAGCGACAACCGAAAACGCCTGACCTACTATGCGGAAGGCGGCATTCGTTTTTTTGATGAAAAAGGGCGGCACAACAGCAGTGTTTACGCCGGGATTCGCTGGCGGGCTTCCGACAAATTTACCCTTGGTTTGGGCGTTGGTAACGAACAACTGTGGAACAATATAGGTGGTTTGTGGTCATCACAAATTAACGAGCAGGCCGTCGGCGCGGAGCAGTTGCCCGAAAATCCGGTCGTGATGGGTCGTCGCCGCATCATGGGTTTCAACAACAGCCTGAATGCTTCTTATTCTTTTAACAACAAGATGAACATCGCGCTTTATGCCCGCCATTACTGGCAAAAAGCGGAATACAGTGCGTTTTATGGCCTCGACGAACATGGGGAACTGACGGCGTCACCCTACACCGGCTTATCTGTTTCCGGCGAGCCGCTGAACGATGTGGCGGCCAATTATTTCAATATTGACCTGGTCTATACCTGGCGTTTTGCACCGGGCAGCGACCTGCTGTTGGTGTACAAAAACGGTATTGGCCACTATGATTCCGGTTATGCCGTAGACCACGGTTACGGCTACAACGCAGGCCATTTGATGGAGTATGAAGGCACCAACAATTTTTCTTTTAAACTGCTCTATTACCTTGATTATGAGCAGGTTAAAAGGTGGTAGGGCGAAAGAATTTCGCTGCCCAAACCAGACAAGGCGAAATGAATTTTGCCCCATTACAGCAGAGACAGAAAGTTTGATTTGATATAAAGCCTTGGCAAAAGTGCCGGGGCTTTATTGTTTCAGTTGACTGTTGGCTGTTGACCTTTGACTTTTGACAAAAAAAACTCCGGCACTGCTCGCGCAGGTCGGAGTTTTTTTGATTGGAATGATGGGGGCCTGGTTTCAAGGGGTTTGGCCTGGTTCAATGGGGCCTGGTTTTAAGGGGTTTGGCCTGGTTCAATGGGGCCTGGTTTTAAGGGGTTTGGCCTGGTTCAATGGGGCCTGGTTTC
>JACMMM010000074.1 GCA_014379065.1 Saprospiraceae bacterium | reverse complement strand
TCGGCACCGATGGCGGCGTTTTTCGTTATGACGGAATTTCATGGACGGATTTGAGCGCTGGCTTGTCCGACACTACCGTACACAAAATCGTTTTTGCGCCCAATGGCGATTTGTTCGCAGGCACAAATATGGGCATTGCCAAATGGTCGGCCAACAGCTGGACAAAGATCTCTAATGGCTTGAATGGCAGCCCGGTACATTCCATTGCCTTGGATCAAAACACGGCGCATATCGTGATCGGAACAGGCTATAGCATTGACCAAGTCGGAACCCTGTATGGGCAGTTGTATGAAAGCCTGGATGGAGGCGACAGTTGGGCACAAATCGCAACTGCGTTAGAAACCACCGTCATAAACGACCTTGCTTTCGTCGGCAATCAGACTTGGTTGGGCGCTGGGTGGGGCGTCTTCAAATCAAGCGACAATGGTCACACCTGGTCGGCTTCCAACGCTGGCTTTTCGGCCAAAACATTCAACACGCAAGGGCGGCTCGCAGTAACACCCGATCCCAACCGCGCCTTGTTTTATGGTTCGGATGATGGCGTATTCCGTTCTTTAGATGAAGGCGCGAGCTGGACTTTAGCTAGCAAGGGCCTCACAAGGCATATCGTCACTTTACTCAAAGCCGATCATTTTGGCAATTTGTTCTGCGGGGTCATGCGTTATTTGGGTGAAAATTCTGTAGGATTTGGCGACGGAGTCCTTTATAAATCTACGGACAATGGAGACCATTGGTTGCCAGTCACCATCTCCAAAGATTGGCGCTACATGGAAATGAGCGAATTAGAGAACGGCGACCTCATCTGTGCCCATGGATTTGGTGCTCAACCACCTTCGGCCACGATCGTCGGCTCAAGTTTGGCGCGTTCCACCGATCATGGTGATACCTGGACAGATCTGGACGTGAAATCGGGAATGGCTTTTTGTTGTGCGGCCAATGTCTCGGGCGACCTTTTTGTCGCGGGCGAATCACAGAGCGTGTACCGTTCCACCGATGGTGGCAACAGTTTCGGACTCATCGCAGCCCCCGGTCAGGAGGGAAATGTTGGGACGCTGGAAGTATCCCCCACAGGAGATATTTTCATGGGTTCCGGCGGACAAAGAACTCTCTACTTTTCCACTGACAATGGCACCAATTATCAATCATTTAGCAGCCCGGTGCTCCCCGATTATCGCGGTGTGAGCGATGTGATCTTCGACGGCATGGGCAAGGCATACTGCAGCACTTCTGGACAGGGAGGTATGCCTGAACTGTTTACGATTTCGCCCCCTTTTACGGCCAATTCCACTTTCGTCCCCTTGCCCGCACCCGCTGGTTCCCTCTTCAAAATGACTTGGGACGAATGTGGTTATCTGTACATTTACCGAGGTGGAAGCATACTAAAAAGCATCCTGCCCTTGCGCTTGCAAAAGGATGAATGCATTTCCGAAACAGAATCCTTGACGGATAAAAAAAACAGCCTTGAAATTTACCCCAACCCGACGACAGGTGTGCTTCACATTCATAGAGAAAACACAGAAGATATACGCTTATCGCTCTGGAATACAAGCGGCCAAAAAGTCAGGGAATCGAGTTTTTCGAGGGACACCGAACTCCATTTAGAAGCATTGCCGGCGGGTATTTATTGGCTTAAAGCATGGGATGCAAGCGGGCTTGTGCAAATTTTGAAAATTGTGAGATCATAAAGTCAGTTCATTTTGGAAACCGTGTGGAGCTTTTGGAAAAAACATAAGTGCAATAAAAAAACCCGCCAAATATTGTTTTTAACAATATCCTGCTGTACGTTTGCGACCAATGAAACTTAAAGCCCCAAAAGGAGCATAAACACCCTTTTCACTCGCCTAAAAAATTCCTCTATTTATGGCAAAATTGAGCGCCGACCTATATTCCCCAGGTCTGTTTGACATCAAACAAGACATTATTGGCAGTTTACCCCTAGCTTTGGTAAAAGACTGGCTGGAAACCGGGCAAAGCAAGTCAGATGCAGTGGCTTTGCTGTCCAACTACAAAGTAAAAGGATTTAGTGTTTCTTCAGACGCTGCGGGTTTGAGCAAACTCTCCAAAACCAAACCCTTATTGGAAGTGTTGGCCATGCTCAACCGACCGAAGGAGATCGTCTATACGATGGGCAAACAAATTGGGGGAAAAAGCATCGGCATTTGGGCAGCAGACAATACGCAGATGTTTTATCCAGCTGAGGTTCAGGCCTCCCATTTGCTGTCGGCATTGCTAACCGCCCAAGCAGAAATAAATAAAACCTGCCAGGTAAAAATCGGGTTAGGGGCGCATTTTGGTGAATATTACCATATCAATGGCGGTTTGTATGGAGAAGAAGCAGATGCCATTGAGGAGTTTGCAGAAAATGAAACCGAAGGGGGCGAAGTGCTTATTTCCCAAAGCATTTATCAGATGTTACCTTCCAATCATGGTTTTGAGATCGTAAAAACAGGAGAAGCCACGAGCACTTTAGGGCAGCTCTATTCAGTAATCTCCGGCCCGCTATTGTCCGAAATTCCTGAATTAGACAAGCATTATCCCATTCCCTATTCCCAAGATTTTTATGAAGATTTGATTCAATACGAGGATAATTTATCCGACACGGCCTTAGCGGGATCGTTGGAGGAAAAATATTTGAATCACAGAGTAGTAGTATTAATTGAAAGAGAAAGCCAAGAGTCGGCAGAGCACATGGTCAATATGTTTACGGATATGTCTTTCTCTGCCTTAATGAAAGACGCAGGGATTCAACTTTTGACAAAACACAATGGTCATGAAATCAAGGTTGTGGGCAATCTGGGCATTTATGTGTTTGATTCCCCGCACGTAGCCTTTTCCTTTTCAAAAGAATTTCAGGATGTCTTGAATCGCCAAAATGTGGAAACGCGAATTGGAATAGACAGAGGCCCAGTGCTCGTGTTTGACCTGCCCGCCGGGGGCAAGGACATTGCCGGGATGCCCGTCAACATTGCTTCCAAAATGGCCCAGGACAAAGGGCGTTTTGGCTACGTTTACCTCAATGGGCATCTGAGCGAATCTATGGATGTCAGCGCACTTACCCAAATCAGTTATACCGTTTCGGACGTAGAAATGACGATTTATGAAGGGTGATTTCATCAAAAATCCCACACCACCACCCGCCAATCTTCTCCAGCCACCGCATCCGAAAAAGTATGCAAGGTCTCGAAACCCACGCGCTCGTGCGCTCGGATGGAGCGTATGTTTCGCTCTGCAATTTCGGTAATGACAAAATCGTAGTCGGCCCGACATACTTCTTTCATCTTCAGGTACATTCCATCGAAAACGCCCATGCCACGGTAGCCCTCGGCCACGCAGATTTGGCCCATGACAAACCAGCGGGGGTTTTCGCGCAGCGGCTTGCCGCGCCATGAGAGCGTATCGAGCAAATCGAACATCGGTTGAAGGATCGGAATGTCCACGGCAAAGCTGCGCGGCATCACCAGTGCGTAGCCTACCACACAGTCCCCGTCCTTGGCGATTATGCTCGGCGCGGCCTCGTTCATGTGCTGCAACACGAGGGGATTGTGCTTCACGGTGACAAAACCCTGTTCTTGCGCCACGGCGGGCGACACGTTGGAAACATGGTTTATTGCCTGTAAATCAAGTATTTGCGATACTTCTTCAGCAGTAGAGACGGAAGAAAAAATGATTTCCATGGCGCAAATTTTGGAAAGAATTTCCGACTTTTAGAAAACGTGGTACTTTCGGCGCGCTAAAAATTCCATGCAGTGGCATTCCGAATAAAAAATCACCCCCTCCTTCGCTTTTGGCTTCGGCGGGTAAAAAATTAACTAATCACCAGCCTAATGACACTTGGCATTCTGAAAGAAACCGACGGCGAGCATCGCGTGTCCGTCACCCCAGATTCCCTCTCCGCCCTGACCAAATTGGGCTTTGACAAAATCCTTGTAGAACGCGGCGCAGGCGCAACGGCCTTCTTTGACGACGCAAGTTACGAGGCGCAAGGCGCACAAATCGCCGATACCGATGAGGTTATGAAAAGCGCGAATGTGTTGGCCAGAATCCACCCGCTCTCTACTGCTGCACTTTCCAAGATGTCCGCCGGACAAATCGTCATCGGGCAATTCAATCCGCTGGGCAACCGGGAAGCCGTGGAAAACCTGCTTAAAGCAAACATCACCGGATTCAGCCTCGACATGGCCCCGCGCAGCACTCGCGCCCAAGCCCTCGATGTGCTTTCCTCGATGGCGACGGTGGGCGGTTACAAAGCCGTGTTGACAGCCGCTGCCCACCTGCCCACCTTCTTCCCGATGTTCATGACTGCTGCGGGCACCATTAAGCCCGCCAAAGTCCTCATTCTCGGTGCTGGTGTGGCGGGCCTTCAAGCGATTGCAACAGCCAAACGCCTGGGCTCCGTAGTGGAAGCCTTTGACGTGCGTGCTGCTGCCAAAGAAGAGGTGCTCAGTCTCGGCGCAAAATTCGTGGAAGTAGAAGGCGCAGTGGACGACAAGGCTGCTGGCGGTTATGCCGTTGAACAGAGCGACGAATTCAAACAGCGTCAGGCACAACTCATTCACGAAAAGGCTGTGGCTGCGGATGTGATCATTTGCACCGCACAAATTCCGGGTCGCAAAGCTCCCATTCTCATAAAAAAAGAAACAGTAGCAGGTATGAAACCCGGCGCAGTCATCGTGGATATGGCAGCCTCTACCGGCGGCAACTGCGAACTGACCGAAAACGGCAAAACCACCCACCCGCACGGCGTGACGCTCATCGGCGACTCAAACCTTGCGGGTTCGGTGCCAAAAGACGCGAGCGTGATGTTTGGCAAAAACATTGTCAACTTCCTCAAACTAATCATGATCAAGAATGAATTGACGCTCAATTGGGAGGATGATATCGTGGCGGCGACCTGTGTGGCGCACGAAGGTAAAGTGGTGAGCGAACGGGTGAAAGGCGCGATGGGAAATTAAGATATTGGGATATTGTCTGTCGCGCTTGAAATCCCGTTTGCCGACAGGCAGGAGTTCCAAGCGCTACCACAACAAATAACCAAATCCCCATTTCAACAAATAACCACCAAAAGTGATTGACTTCAACAATTTCCTCCTCTTCGCCTTCGCGTCGCTGATGCTCAACATCGCACCGGGACCGGATATGCTGTATGTCGCTTCCAGGAGCGCGGGGCAAGGGGTAAAGGCTGGGATCGTGTCGTCGCTGGGGATTTTTGTGGGATGCTTTGTGCATATTTTGGCGGCGGTGTTTGGCATTTCGGCGCTGCTGGCACAATCGGCCATAGCGTTTGAAGTGGTGAAGTGGGCCCGGGCTTTTTACCTGATTTATATTGGTATTCAATCGCTTAGAAGCAAAGGCGGACAATTTCTAGTAAAAGGGGAAACTTCCGAAATCCCGCTTTGGACGCTTTTTCGGCAAGGCTTTGTGACAAATGTTTTGAATCCAAAAGTCGCCATTTTCTTTCTCGCGTTTTTGCCGCAGTTTATACAGCCTGAGCATGGAAGTGTGTCGTTGCAGATTCTGTTCCTTGGGCTTTGGTTTGATTTTTCGGGCACGGCGACGCTGATTTTAGTGGCGCTTATGTTTGGTCGGCTGGGAGATTGGCTTTCGCGATACCCCGGTTTCGTGCGTTGGCAAGAGAAGGTGATGGGCTCGGTGTTGTTGTATTTGGGGCTGAGGTTGGCGTTTTTGGAGAAAAAATGAGGGATATTTTTTGCCACTAATTGCACTAATTTACACGAATTAGGATTAGTGCAAATTCGTGCAATTAGTGGCAAAGCTTAAAACTAACAAGCATGGAACAAATAGCCCAACATCTCCTTGAAACCATCGAAAAAGCCTTGCCGCTGCTTAATCAAATTTCAGACGCGGAAGCATTGTCAAAACCTCGCCCCGAAAAATGGTCGAAAAAGGAAATCCTCGGCCACTTGATTGATTCGGCCAGCAACAACCAGCACAAATTTGTGCGCACGATGCAAGCCGAGCAACATGTGGATTTTGTGGGTTATGCCCAGAATTTTTGGGTCGAAGCACAAGCGTATAACAAAGCGAATTGGTTGGAGGTCATTGCACTTTGGGAAAATTACAATCGCCACCTCGCACACATCATACGAAACGCCCCAACCGAAAAACTGGAAAACACGATTTCGATTGAAGGTTCAGAGCACTTCACGCTCCGATTTATCATGGAAGATTATGGGGAGCATTTGAAACACCATTTGAAGCAAATCCTGCCCGAAGCAGGGTTCACAAGTTCTTTTGAAAATCTTTACAACACTTGACCTTGTCACAAGTCAACGGTCAATAGTCAAACGTCAATAGTCAATAGTCAATATGGCAAGTTTTTTTCTTGAAAATCAACACCTTATCTACATCGTCATCCTGAGCATCCTGCTGGGTATCGAGGTGATTTCCAACGTGCCGGCCATCCTGCACACCCCGCTCATGTCGGGCGCGAACGCCATTCACGGCGTAGTTATCATCGGGGCCATCATCGTGATGGGCCACGCACACTCAGATGATTATCTGGCCCTGATTCTGGGCTTTTTGGCCGTTCTGCTCGGCACCCTCAACGTGGTCGGTGGCTTTGTGGTCACCAACCGAATGCTTGCAATGTTTAAGAAAAAGAAAGGTTGATGAAGGTTTATGAGGTTTATACGGGTTGATAAGCGTTTATGTATGACACTCATAAACGCTTATCAACCCTTATAAACCCTTCTCAACCCTTATCAACCCTTATCAACCTATAGAAAAATGTTCAAATTTCTCCTCGAACTCTCTTACCTCATCGGGTCTATCACCTTCATCATAGGCCTCAAACGATTGAGCGGCCCGGATACCGCCCGCAAAGGCAACCTTTTGGCTGCTGCCGGCATGGGTATAGCCATTTTGGCCACTATCCTATTTCACCAAAAAGACGGTCATTCTATTGGCAATATACCCTGGATTGT
>JACMMM010000652.1 GCA_014379065.1 Saprospiraceae bacterium | reverse complement strand
TTCCCACCAAGTGACGAAATGGCCTATTATTGCAGGTGGTATTGGTGGTTGATATTTTTCGACTCTTATCCAAAGGGTATAGCTGGGGTCGCAAGTTTTTGCGGCTAATCCAAAAAGCGCACCGTCAGGATTAATTTGGCCATGATGGACGGGATATAATTGTAAATAGCAACAGTGCCAAATAAATGGACCATTACAGTTAACGAAATGCTCAGGATCTTCTACTATAATACCCCCAATCGAGTCAATTTCTCCATTTTCATCTAAAAATAAGGTGTTCCGGGTCGGGTTTCCAACTTGATTGGTTCTGTCCTCAATTTTTGGTGCAATTACAGAACTTTCTTGGTTGAAAGGCTCTTGATTACAACTTATTGTCGTAAGAAACAGAATTAGAAGCAGAAATTTAAATAGTTGCACGTTCATAAAAGTAAAATAAATTGTATTATGCTGCCGAAACAGCATAAGTTAGGAGGGAATAGTTCTTTAATTTCAGGTATTTCCATTGGAGGTGGCAAAAGTAAGTAAGTTGATTTTAAATACTAAACACAGTAACATATTTTTATATTCAAAAACCTCTTTCTTCTTTCGAAGAGGTTGTATCAAAATGGCTGACACCAATAACTGTATAAATTTTTATACCGTTTTCAATCTTTCTCAAACTCCCCAACAAGACTATCCACCGCGGCCATAAAAGCCCCCGCCTTTATCCTCGTCTCGCGGAGTTCGTTTTCAGGCACCGATTCGTAGAGCAGTGTAGCCCCTGCGGAGAACGAAAGCAGTCCGTCGCGCACATGGGCAGTGCGGATGGTGATGGCAGTGTTCACATCGCCATTTAAAAGCAGCCAACCAATACAGCCACCGTAATAGCCCCGCGTGTGCTGTTCAATTTCCTCAATGTATTGCATGGCCGCAATTTTAGGCGCGCCGGTCAAAGTACCTGCATTCAGGCTCGCTATGAGCGCGTCGAAGCCCGAATAACGCGGCTGCAAGCTGCCGCTCAATTGGGCCACCGTGTGGGTCACATGCGAGTATTTTTCCACAATTCGATAGTGATCAATGTCAATACCAGGCTGGCAAATCCGAGCCAAATCATTACGCCCCAGATCAATCAACATATCCAATTCGGAATTTTCCTTTGGGTCATTCAGCAATTGCATCATCAATCGGTGGTCTTCGATAGGGTCTTGCGAGCGACGGATGGAACCGGAAATGGGGCGTAGTGTGGCACGCCCATTTTCATAGCGGAGCATCATCTCGGGACTTGCGCCGAGCAGCGTTTCGTCGCCGAAATCAAAGAAAAAAAGATAGGGCGAGGGGTTGATGGCTTTGTAGCGTTCGTAAAGCGGGAGCAGGTCGCCGCTGACGGTGGCGGTGAGTTTTCGGCTGAGCACGATTTCCAACAATTCGCCTTCGTTGCAAAGTTGGATGCCGCGCTGCACTTGTTTTTTAAAGGTATTATCGTCGGGGCTGGACACGAATTTCCCGATTACGGGATGTTGGACGTTGGACGTTGGATGTTGGATATTGGATGTTGGGCTTTGGACTTTGATTTCGCGAAGGCGATTTTGAAATGCTGCAATGGATTTTTCGGCGTCCGACTCGTTTTCCCGCGTCACATACAGAGAGAGGTCTTGGGTCAAATGATTGAACAACAGGATATTGTCAAATAAAAACAAGTGAAAATCCGGTTCAGGGCAGGGTTTCGTGTGTGCTATATCCTCAAACTGAAACACAAATTGGTAGGCCAGTGCGCCATAAAAACCCATAAAATTTTTGTCGTCGGTTTTGAATGCGGCAAGCATTCGGCGCAGAGGCTGCACGATGTTTTGTCGTTCGAGCCGTGCTTCTTCCTCGCCCTGAAAAGGCATTTTGGGTATGCGCAGCAAAATCCGCCCTTCTCGCTCGCTTTTGACAAAGAAGGCAAATTCCGTTTTGACAAAATCAAAATAAATCGCGGCACGTGGGTCGAGTAAGCGAATATCCAGATGCTCGTCTTTGCCTATCAATTCAAGCGTCGGCTTAAAGCCAATAACGGAGAGGCGGCTCGATTTGTCGGTCGCTGAAGCCGATTCAAAAAGGCAAGTAGGGCCATCGCCCTTCAAATGGCGGTAAATCGGCAAAGCATCGGAGTACGGCAGGCGGGCGGTGGAGGTGTGCATGGCGGGTTAGTGAATGGTTAATTGGTGATTGGTGATTGGTGAACTGGTGATTGATGCGTGGAGGCTTGGATTTCTCAATAAACCGCGTAGCGGTGACATTTTTGTAACATCGTATCGGTACAATGATGCAAAGGTTTTAAAAAAAATCCGGGGGTGCAAGGGCAGGCCGGAATTTTTTTGGAAAAGAGGCAGTGAAACGTTAACTTTGTTGAAAATCAAATACCCTTCAATGTCAAACGAAACTATCTACCGCTCCATTACCGATTGGGCTGAAG
>JACMMM010000651.1 GCA_014379065.1 Saprospiraceae bacterium | reverse complement strand
GTGGCCAACGCCACGATGCAGGCGGAAGACCGCACCGCCGGCACGGCAATCTTCGACATCGAAGACCGTGACCTGAAAGCAGGTGAGGAATTTGAAGTGACGTTCAAATCCGCTCAAGCCCTCAAAGGCTTCCAGTTCACGATCCTGCTCAAGGGCCTGGAGGGTGTGGGTGCGGTTGAATCGGACAATGTGACTGCAGCCAACTTCGGTCTGGTGTTCAATGGTGCGGCAACCGTCTCTATAGATGGTGCACAAGCATTCACGTTGCGTTTCCGGGCTACTAAGTCTGGCAAGTTGAGCGAGATGCTGAGTGTTTCTGGCTCGATCACCCGAGCTGAAGCTTATTTACCCTCCGAAGCCAAAGCGAAGGAGGGTGGTATAGAGCGTTTGGGAATTGCTTTCCGTTTTGGCGGCCAAACGATCTCTGGTTTAGGTTTCGAACTCTACCAGAACCAACCTAACCCGTTTGTGAACAAGACCTTCGTGGGCTTCTTCCTGCCCGAAGCGGCAGAAGCTACTTTGTCAATCATGGATGAGATAGGTCGTGTGGTGTATCAACAAAAAAGCCATTTCGCGAAAGGCGAGAACAGTATTATGCTGGATCGGGCGCTGATCAATACGACGGGCCTGCTGTACTACAAACTGGAAACGGCTACGGACAGTGCGACGAAGAAGATGATTCAGGCGAAGTAGAGGAGGGACTTGTCCCCACCCTTGTCTTCGCCCAAACAGGCAATAAAAAGCAGCAGCCCCGGCCCGTCTCAACGGTGCCGGGGCTGCTGCTTTTGTACCGGCGGCTTTAGCAACAGGAAATCTTGCAAAAAGAAAACGCAAAACCTGGGCTATTCCCTTATTCATCCCCTAAGCAAAACAGCCACATTTGGGAAAGGCGATTTTTCGCAAAACAAGTATTTGTACTTTAATGTAAAAACAGGTATAAATACCCTCCCTTAGGAAATATTTCTTTTTCACCTTTGCGCATTACATTGATTTGCCATGTAACCGGAGGGTCATATTTCAATGGCTCAACTCAGGTTGCATTAATACAACACACCTAAAACAATTTTAGCATGACAAATTTTAATGGAATCTGTTATCAGCCATTTCCGCCTGGCTATGACCCATCTTCTGCCAACACAACTTGTATTTTTTTTGGGAGCGACATCGCTTACGATCCAATGGCGCCCATATGGGGAGACGCCTATACTTCCTCCACTGGAAGTTCGTGCGATTTATCAGGGCCAAACAAAGCTAGAAACGATATTCAAACGCTTGCAGGTATGGGCGTACAATTAATCCGTTTGTATGATTGGGAACCCAGAAACAATCACCTTAAATTTTTGAATTATTGTAATGACCATAACATAAAAGTTTTAGTGCCTGTTTCTAATTACTTTGTAAAACCAGATCAGGGTTTGAAGGACATGAACACGCTAATTCCAAAATTAATTGATTCTTTTTCTAATGAAAACAAATCCGATTATCATTCAGCCGTTGCAGGAATTATTATTGGCAACGAACCCGAAGTGAACGGATTCTCTGCTCAAAACTGCATTGACTTTACCACTGCCTGGGCAAAAATTGAAGATCAACAATACAGTGGCTATAGAGAAGTACAGATTGGACACCCTGTGGATTTTGGTAAATATGGAGGCGCATATCCATGTTTTGGTTTTTGGGATCCTTTGCTTGGCGCATTAAATGCTGTAACCACTAAAAATTTAAATAAACGCTTGTTTTTAGCGCCACAAACTTATAACGGCGATGATTATCTGTTTGTAAATGCAGAATCTTCTGGGAGAGGTTATGTTGATTTGGCTTATGATAAATATCAAAAACCAATATTGTTTACAGAAATTGGCTATGGCCGCTCAAATGCTGGTTATCAAACTTTTGTGCAAGGTCAAATTGCTGGCTGCATCACCTATCATTCCCAAAACCCTGATAAACTAATTGGCATCTGCTTTTTTCAATTTGCAGATAAAGTATGGTTGGATTCAGGGTCTTCAGAAGCCACTTTCGGCACTTTTAGTCATGCCGGAGGAACAATGTGTACGATTAAATATGGAGACGGCGATTTTACACACTGGGATCATGGCTCTTGCAATAACGATTCAATGACCGTAGACACTTTATCGGCTACTCCATTACATGATATCGTTGTCAAAAATTACAAACCTGACTAAAGGGCTGGTTCAACAATCTCTTCTCTTCCCGTAGCCCACCTACTACCCAGCCGTCGTGTCTGGACTCCCTGGAAAGTTCCTTAGTACTGATCGAAACTTTTGCCGCACCAGCGAACCCGTTGCCTATTTCGGAACCGATGCGGTGCAGATGGCTCCCTAATCCGGGTCAAGGGAATATTCAGGTGTACCATTTTGCCATATAAACACTGTTCATTCAATTCAATAATTTATGAAAACACCATCGCCTTCCAAATCTTTCCCCCAGGCCAGTACCAGTAACCGCTTGCGCTTGTTTATCATGTTATTAAGCTCGTTTTTTGTGAGTTTTCAGGCTCAGGCCCAAACACCTTATTCCAATTTTGACAATCCATTGTTTATCCCGGACACCTTGTCCACCTGGCCTCCCGGGACGCACAATTCGATTCACTTAAATGTGAAAGAAGGTAGCAAGGTGCTGTTTCCCAATGCCAGCCCCAGCAATCCTGCTGTTCCCGGAATACCTTTTCGCCCAGCAGATAAGCTTCCCATCAACACCATTTCTTATTCCGGCGCTAATCCCAACAACCCTGGAATACTTGGTCCCACCCTCATCTGGTGGTACGGGGATTCCGTAACGATGGAAATTGAGAACCACCTGCATCATCCGACCACGACCCACTGGCATGGCGCACACGTCGCTCCCTGGAATGATGGCGGCCCACACCAGGTGATTGGCCATGGCGCTACTTGGAAACCGAGCTTCAAGATTCGGGACGATGTTTCGACCATGTGGTACCACCCCCACTTGCACCATCACACCATGGAACAAGTGCAGCGTGGTATGGCCGGGATGATCATTACGAAAAATGCAGCGGATCCGGTGGCGGCCCTTTTACCGCACGACTACGGGGTAAATGATTTTCCCATCATTTTTCAAGATAAATATGTGCAGTATGACTCGATCCTCAACCGCGATACCCTCAACTATTGTTGTTCGATGGGTACCATTCCTCTGGTGAACGGTACGTGGAAACCAACCTTGAAAGTTCCCGACAAGGGCCTCATCCGTTTTCGCATCCTCAATGGCAGCAGCGAGCGGGCAATCGCCCTTTCCTTGCAACGAGGATCCGACCCTAATAATCTGATACCCTTTAATGTAATTGCCTCGGATGCGGGCTATCTGGTTAAGCCTTACCTCATGAACAGTGCGGCGCCCAATCCAATAGGAAACCTGAGCCAGACTTTGATCATTATGGCTAGTGAGCGCTACGAAATTGTTTTTGACGCCACTGGGCTTAACGGAGATTCGCTGTTTTTAGTCAACCGGAGGGATTGGATGCAGGGAAACAAACTGATTACGACGTTTGCAGGCGGGCCTTCTTATGACAACCCCGGTTGTTATTCAGGGAATTATCCAAGTCCGCAACCACATCCGGAATACATGAAGAATGACCCATGCCGCCCTGATACTTTTGCGGGCTGGATGGTACATTCTTTAGATTTTGATATGCATCCCATGCCTATTTTGAAGATAGTGCCCGTGAACATGTCAGGGGCACCCATCGTGACTACCCTGCCAAGCACCCTCCCAAGTTTACCAGCCCCAAGTCTTGCGTCGGCTTCCGTGAATCGGGTTAAAACCCTGTTGGGAACCAACACCGATCCAATGGCGCCCCCGTTCAGTATAGACGGCGTGAACTTTGATTTGAATTTTATCAATGATTACATCAAACTGGGAGACACGGAAATTTGGGATGTCTATAATTCCTCAGGGGTTGCGCACCCATTTCATGTACACGACATTCATTTCTTTATTACGGAAATACAGAATTTTGATGCCGATGGCACTGTGACCGACATTGCCGTTCCGCCCTATATGCAAGGCCCCAAGGATGTCATGCCTGTGACAAGCAATAAGGACAATCATCCTTTTAGCGGGACGCTCTATCCACAAGTAAAATACCGGCTCATCGGGACCTGGGAGGATTTTGGCATTCCGATTACCACGCCTTCGCTTGCCGACGATAGCTATATGTACCATTGCCATATTCTAGCCCACGAAGACGGGGGTATGATGCACCAGTTTGTGGTCATTAGTCCCAATTTCAACGGCACTGGAAATCCCGAATTTATGCCCGGCGATTGGCAGATTTTTCCAAATCCAAGCACGGGCATATTAAACCTGCGGGGTATCTGCGCCGAGGAGAGCAAAGTTGAAGTGTTGGATTTAATGGGCCGCATGGTCGGGCAATCAATCATTCCGCCTATAAACGAACATCAGTCCGCAAGTATAGACAAGCGGTTTGCGCCGGGTGCGTACATGGTACACTGGATTCGACCAGAGGGACGTTCCACCAAAGTTTGGGTGGTTGAATAAATCCAAGTTTCTCGTTAACACACAAAAGGTGTCTCACAAGTATAAATTTTATGGCTAAAATATCAATTCCATCATCGCAACCCCAAGCCCAAAAGTCAAGGTTTCAGCGGGTGCAAGATATCCTAAGGGCCGCCAATGGGAATTCTCAGGCAGACTACCAGGGCTTGAACGACCCGACCACCGGCAAATACTGGTGGGACCTGGGTATCGAGGATTTTAAACAGGTCAAAATCGCCGGGCTGCTCATGATTGCCCCTCCTGGCAATATCGTGATTGTGAATGGCCAACAAGTGCAAATAACGGTGCCGGATGTCGCAGATTATGACAAATGCGCTCCAGGAACTCCCAGCAATGGCAACGCTGGACAAAACAGTTGCTGTACCCCGATGGAGCCGCCCAAAAAATACCCGGGCAGGGGCGCAGCGTCCAATTTGATCAAAGCGCTAAAAGGGCAGCCCCCGTTTAATGCCCCGGTCGGACATTTCCCGGCGTTCATGTGGGGCGGAGGCACTGTCATTGACAACGATATCCAGTTTATTTCTGATTGGATAGATGACGGGTGCCCCGAGTATGACGATAATTTTGTGCCATTAACGGACTTGAGAGCTGCTCGGCTGGTGGTGGGCGAAGAAAGGCACATGCTGGCCACCCGAAGCACCAACTCTATTCAGAAAGAGCGCAACGGCTTGAAACAGCGGAAAGATGTGGAATGCTTGTCTGAAGATGAAGTGTGCAAATGGCGTTACGTGATGAATGAAATGATTCAGCTGAACCAATATACCATGGATCGCCGGAATTGGAACTACTGGGGGCGTTTGCATGGCGATGAATGCCAACATGGATGGGAACAGTTTCTGCTCTGGCATCGAATGTTTTTGTATGAATTTGAACAGCGGTGCCAGGATATTATCCCGGATGTGACCATTCCTTATTGGAACTGGCCTTCTGAGCGCTACCTCTCCGGCAATTTAATTCCGGCCAAAGACATCAATCTGCCCAAAAGCATAAAAAACCCTGTCCCCGGCGCGTATAGGAGCGGTGTAGTGCCCTATCCTTATCAATGTTTCCTCAATGAAAAGGGCGCGGATAGACTCATGAAAATGGGGCTGAACGCGTCCATTAAGGATCTGGTGGGGTATCGGTTTAATTCGGACACGACCTTCTTCTGGGCAGTGGAACAATTAACAGGAAAACTGACGTCACAATGGAAAAAGGATATCCGAAAAACACTGATTGATATAAACCCGCTTTGGTATCCTTTCCGCTATCCGGCTCAATTTTATGACAAAACTGGCAACCCGCTTGGCGAAACAGGTATGCAATCAATTTTCCACCACCATTTCCCCGTCCAACAGGATGTTGATCAGATTCTCAGGGTAGAGCAGTGGATCAATTTTGGCGGCGGCCCTTCTTACGATATGTCTTATGGAGTGCTGGATATGAACCCGCACAATACCGTTCATATCTGGGTGGGCGGTTTTAACCCAAATTTTGACCCGAACAACAGCGATACGGACGACTATCCTTATCTCGGTAATTTCCTTGGGACGGAGCCTCAAATGGGCGACATGTTGAACAATTTGGTAGCAGCTTACGACCCAATTTTTTGGCCTCATCACTCCATGGTAGACCGGATGTTCCATAAATGGCAGGAATTATATCCGGGTCAAGAACCCTTTGAACCCGACGCAGCACTTTCAGGCCTTTCCTATGCCGCTAGAGACGCTGCAAGCACTAGAGCACTGGGTTATGAATATGTCATGGGTAGTTATCATTTTGAAACGAACAAAACCCATGCGTTTTCAAGGTTAAACACGGCTGGATCAGGTGTTTCTGGATATGTATTGGACAATCATGAAAGGGCTGAAGTCCACCTGCATCGAGTCATCCAACCCATTCGGTCTTATGGTATCCGTGTGTTTATCAACCAGCCGGATGCTAATGTGAACACTCCGATTACCGGGAACGACCACTTTGCCGCTTATGTGGCGAATTTCGGTCACGGCCCCTGCATCGGAGGCCCAGGCCACTGTGATTCGCCGCCACTCAACCGACGCTTGTTCGACCAAAGGGCCATGCACCACAACACCCCGCGCAACTTCAAAATTGACGTTACCGAATGCGTTAAAAAATTGACGGCTAAAGGCGAGACAGACCTGAAAGTGACGCTGGTGGTGCTGGACCCGGACGCGAATAGTGACCAAAACCTTCTTAAACTCGAGGGCGTGTCCTTGAATTTTTACTAAAGGATTTTTACAAGCCGCTCCATCCGGTCTCTAGCAAAATTTTCAATTTATCTGGATTGTATGCTCTTTGACCAGAGCGTTAAATCTTAAAAAATAGTGTTATGGCAAAAAAAGCAAATTCAATCATAGCTTCCCCAGAGCCTGGGATTCTTGATCCTATGGCACGTTATGGGATATACCCCGCCATTGGCATTGCCAGGTTGGGCAACAGCCCCGACAAAATCTTTTTATCCCCTGAACAAATAGGCAATTTGCCCATCGCCTGCAATGATGACGGCAGTATTCCAGGAGGGCAGGAACAGCCTACCCACGATTTCAAAGATTCAGCAGGCCTGATTAAACGCCAGGCTGCCCGATTTAAAGTGCTCGTTTATGACAGGAACAACCCCAATGGCAAAGAAGTCCAAAAAGGAGACATCATTGTAGGGGAGGGCACCTCCGGCAAATTACTTGACATAGAATGGACGGTCTGGGTAGCCAACAAAAAAGCGAGTTGGTATCAATTCGAACAATTAGCAGGCGAACACGGATATGCTCCCGACCATCCGCTTCGGAATGCCGATGTGACGGATCCCAACGACCGGCAAAACCTCATCATTGATCCTGGGCCACAAACGGTCAGTATGACCGGGTATCAAAGTGCAGCAAAGTTTAAAAAAGGGGAAAATCCCAGCCAAACCCAAAATTTCCCTCCACCCTTGAACCCCAATTCAATTGATACGCTGGGAGACATCAATTGCATCGAAGAAAATGGAAATTTTCGCCTGATCGTGCGGGGGGGGCATGGCAATTCTGGGTCGTATAAAAGTGGGCCACAAGACCCCAAAATTAACAACTATGCCAACAATGATGGCTGGTTCGACGATACATCCGATGGGCCAGTGACCGCAAAATTGTTGTTTCTCGACGAAACGGACGACCAGATTCGCTTTCAAGTGGTGCAGGATGCTGCATGGGTCATCACAGGTTATCCGGCCTATGCCCCACAAATCGTGGGCATGATCACGCTAAACGATACACTCTATGACCTGTACGTACAGCAATTTGCTTACGATACTTATCTCTATGGGAAAAGGGACCAGTTTGACAGCAATGTAAAAATCAACACTCCAGAACAACTACAGCTTTGGCGAGATGACATCACCAAGATGTTCAACCCCAATTACTACCCCTTTTTCTGGCGCGATATATGGCCCATCCTTACCCGGCCATACAATATGCAATGGGTGACCGCTTTTCTGGGAACTTCAAACGTGGCCCACGATACCTCCGACCGAGGTGATTTTGCCAAAAAAAAGGTTTCCATCCCTCCTACCATCGGGCCAGACGGAAAAATTGTGGCAGACCAGTGGAGGGGCATGCGTAAATTCATTTACGAAGCACTTCGAAAACCCCATGAAGAGAATGTGTACTACAATGACAGAGCGGATTGGGCTATAGATGACCCTAACGGCATCGAATTTGCCCAGTTTACCAAAAAACTCATGCCACTGCTTTGTGGCGACAATCCCCTCAGCAATACCAATGTGGCGAAGTTCTTGAAGCTTACAGACACTCAATTGTTCTTTATGAAGCAATGGGCGTCCGGAAAATTCATCAACGAACAAATGGAGGCCTGGGAAAGTACTACGGCCACCACGCCACCTCCAATCATTGCACAGCCCGATACAGGCTTGAGTTTGACCACGGGTGTTCTGGATAATTTATTGGGCGGTTCATTTTGTCCGGGCGCCGAGGTAAGCTGGATCATCCGAAACCCGAATATCTGGGCAAAGCCCTTCCGTGTGAAGACCGACCCGCTCTATGTGCCAAACCTGAGCTCTAGAAGCGTAAGCGATACGCCCGGTATCACTACGGCCTTCGAGCCGCCCCCGCTTACGCTTTCTGGCGATATTTCAAACGGACTTCAGCCCGGCGATATTACCAAATACTCTGCCCTGCCCTGGCAATCGGATTTCAATGAATGTGCTACTCAGCCAATTGATATCACTTACGAGCATTGGAACAATCTATACCCCGACCCGGACATCAATCTTAATTTCGACAAGGTTCAGACTCAAGTCGAAACACTTTGGTGGCCCTGGCACCGTCCCATGCAAGTGTTTTTCCAGATTGTAACCTATGAGGGAAGTACGCCCAATTACATTTATCGCCAAATGGATTGGTCGACCGGGATACCTCAAACCAACGCAGGAGACCTTAAAATGGTCACGGCTTGGAACGAATTGGGGTTTGTGGTCAATAATTACAATGACCTATCAAACGGAGTACCACCCTATGTGGTTGTCATTGATGGAGATGACCCGGCAAACAAGCAGTTTTTGGGACGAAACTTTAATGACCTGAACAAAAAAACGGAGTAATGGTATGAACACCGTTGAAACGGATGTGCTGATCTTGGGTGCAGGCCCGGCCGGAAGTGCGACCGCGCTGATGTTGCAGCAACGGAATCCAGCGATCAAAATAACGGTCGTTGACCATGCCGATCATCAGGGGATTGCACTGGGAGAAACTTTGCCCCCGCAGATCAAGGCCTTGATGGAAGCAATAGGGCTTTGGGAGCAATTCCAGGCGGAAGGGCATTTGCCTGCATACCGCACTCAGAGCGTATGGGGCAACGACGCCCCGATTGAAAACGAGTTTTTGTTCCAGACCAGCGCCAAAGGTTGGCGGATCGAAAAGCGACGGTTTAACCGTTTCCTCACCGAAGCGGCAGCATCTCGTGGTGTAGGCTTAATGCTGGGCGCTACCACGCATTTTTTGGGAAAAGAAGCCGGGGCGTTTCAATTTCAGATCGAGTCAAAAGCACAGGAAACGCTATGGTTACAAGCCCGTTTTGTCGTAGATGCCACGGGCCGTGCGGCTTGGTTTGCCTCCAAAATGGGCACCAACAAGGTCAGGTTCGACAATTTGGTAGGAACCTGGAGGGTTTATGAAGATTCCACGCCTGCCTCAGATGGCCATACGTTGGTGGAAGCAGTCGAGAACGGATGGTGGTATTCCACTCGGCTGCCGGATCAAAAAATGGCCCTTGCTTATATGACCGACTCCGACCTTTTGGAGAAATCATCTCTGGAAACAGAAACCTGGGATGGGCAACTAGACCAAACCAAATATACCCGAAGCCGGGTTGCAGATCATGGCAGCGCAGAAAACGCGATGGTGGTGCCGGCGGCTACCCAGTGCCTCGATACCCTTTGTGGGGAAGGCTGGATTGCCGTTGGAGATGCGGCTTGCACTTTTGACCCTTTGTCGTCGCAAGGCGTATTTAAGGCCATAAAATCTGGCATATTTGGGGCGTACGCGGTGTCGGACTATTTGAGCGGGAATCAGGGCGCGCTGACACGCCACGAATGGATGCTGCGTGATGCTTTTGAAACCTATCTGGAGACCAGAGCCAAATTCTACCAACAGGAACAACGGTGGCCGGCAGCGGAATTTTGGCAACGCCGATTTGAATGGATCACACTTAGCCCCGACACGCCCTTGATTGCCACCAAAGCGGCACCGCAAAAAATCTCGAAGACGCGGTATGTAATCAGTGAACCAGAGGAGGCCTTTATCCTGTCCTTGTGCCAAACCTACAAGCCTGCTCATACCATTTTAGAGGAGTTCAAACACTCCCCGCTGCGCTATAAAAAGCCAAGAAACCTGATCCTTGGGTTGCAGTACCTGCTAGGTGAAAACAGACTCAGCACGTGATTTTTTTTACCAATGTCCTGTAAGACACCATTAAAATTCATCATCTAAATTCTTTGTTATTATGGAAACGAATATTCAGCAACTGATTCAAGGCCTTTGGACGTACCGGAGCCTGCTCAACAACCCCGATCTCTCTACCGATTTTGATGCGCTCGAGTTTGGGCGGGCCAACATTCGTTTTGATCCTACCCCGCCGGGCATCATCAAAGGCCTTATTTACGGGACCGGGTGGCAGCTTGATCTCTACGGATCGGTTCAATATGGCAACCCCGCCACTTTGTGGTTTCAAGGCAAAGGCATTGTTGGCGGCTCTGAGTGGATTTACGATTACCTGGGATACTTGGTGCCCAATATGCCAAATGGCATAAAGCAAGTGTCTGCCATAGTCGGCTCCATCACGCGTGCTATCCCGCACCCCGACGGAAGCGGCGGCACCAGTCCGGCCGGCGTAGTAGCCTCCTTCTATGCGGTGCGACAATCTTGATGCGTTTTAAACCATATTAAACATGTTTAAAATTAATGTCTCAACCACTGAAGTGACATCTATCGGCGTCATTCTGTTTGACGATTTTGATTCGCTGGATGTAGCCGGCCCCAATCAGGTATTTTACTGGTTGAGCCAGCTTTCCAAAGCAAAACCAGTCAAACTTTATCTTATCGGCCCACGTAAAAATGAGCTGGTTAATTCGATGGAAGGCATGCAGTGGACCCCTAAAATAGGCTACGATGATGCTCCAAAACTTGACCTTATTTTTATTCCTGGCGGCTATGGCCCTGAATGGGATAAATTATTGGCCAATACCGACCACCCTGTTTATGCTTTTCTGAAATCCAGGGTCAATAAAGACACCTTGGTCTGCTCTGTTTGCGTAGGCGCGTTGGTGCTGGCAAATGCCGGCTTGTTAAAAGGTTATAACTGTACGACGCATTGGGCCTTAAAAAAACAATTGGCGCTATACCCAGGCGTAACGGTAGCGCCCGGCTTTCCAAGATATGTAATTGACGGAAAACGGATTACAGGCGGCGGCATATCGTCTGGAATGGATGAAGCCTTGGCCATTGTCGAAGTTTTGAGAGGAGCGGAAATTGCCAAACAGGTTCAATTGATGATGCAATATGCCCCAAATCCGCCCTTTAACAGCGGCGACCCTTCTGTTGCGAGCGCCGCTACGCTTTATGCATTGACCAATTAAAACATCTTCTATTATGGAACACCTTGAAGTAAAAACCTGCCAATGCCACAAGGATGCTGTACAGGCAGAAGTAAAACGACCTGAAGCAGCCGTCAAAAAAACAGCCCGGTCGGTGCCCTCCATGCTGCTCAGCCTTCTGGTCGCCTTTTTTCCCAAATGTCCGATATGCTGGGCGGCTTATATGAGCATGTTCGGAAGTTTCGGGCTTGCCAACACGCCTTATATGGGCTGGTTGTTCCCGGTATTGCTCGGCTTTTTAGGCTTGCACCTGCTGCTGGTGTTAAAAAAAGCGCCACAAAAAGGTTACGGACCTTTCCTGATTAGCTTGGCAGGAGCGCTCTTTATCGTATGCGGACGAAGCCTGTTCCCATCCGAACAATGGGTACTTATATCCGGTATGCTAATGATCCTTTCAGGCTCGCTTTGGAACAGCTTTTCTGTGAATATATTTAGATTCCAATAAAAATACATTGTTATGTTTGCGACAATGTTATTATCTGAATAGTTCAATGCAGAGAAGCCCTTGATGATAAAATAATTATCTCTTTCACTAAATCATTATCAAAATGAAGCACCTTCCCTTAACGCTCAATACGGTGATGACCGTGTTGTTTCTGTTCTTGGCAACCTACGCTCTTGCCCAACCCACCTTCACCAACAAAATTCCGATTCCGCCACTGATTGATGCCGCTAATGGTCCCATTAATTTGGAAATGCGGAAGGCATTCCACAAATTCAACCCGGGAAACCCTTCGGACACCTTGAACGGCGGCCCCACGCAGCCAAATGGTATCCCAACATACGCATACAATGCAGCCGGGAGCTCCGCAATGACCTTACTGGGCCCTACGCTCAAGTGGCACACCGATTCCCTCACTAAAATTACCATTAAAAACTCGCTTGGTGTACACACCACCACACACTGGCACGGCGCCGAGCTTCCGCCTGAGGCAGATGGCGGCCCGCACCAGGGGATTGCTGCGGGCACCACCTGGCTTGTGCCCAACTTCGCGGTCGAGGACAGCGCCTGTACCATGTGGTACCACCCGCACTTCCATGATACCACGGTACAGCAAGTAACGAGGGGCCTTTCGGGCATGATTATCATTGATCAGGCAAGCGACCCAATCCGCAATACATTGCCCCACACCTATGGCGTGGACGATATCCCGATCATTATCGGTGACATGGGCACTGCAAAAGGTTCTAATAGCACCGTCGGCTACTTTATTGACACGCTCCAGCAAGGTCAAGACCGTCCACACCATGTTAACCTGGTAAACGGCGTGACCAATCCGTATGTTGAGGTTCCGGCCCATTTTGTGCGCCTGCGTATTTTGAATGGCTCTTCCCGCAAGGGGGCTATATTCGGCGTGTCCAACGGCTATAACGATCCGATTGCCAACCTGAAGAATTTCTTTATGATTGCTACGGACGGCGGGTACACTCAAAAACCGAACATCATGAAAACCCAGCTGAACGGCCCCGGCATCCGCGATGAAATTGTACTGGACCTAAGCAGTTATTCGCCTGGCCAGGTCTTGTACCTTAGGAACCTGAAAGAACTCATGTCTGGCGCCTTCGTCGGCAGCCCTTACAAACCCTGGCAAGGGCAAGGTGGTAAGGATTCGACCAACGGCAGGGCTTTTCTCCAATTGCGCATTGTGGCCGATAATCAATTTCCGGGCTACATTCCAGTCACGACTTTCACCCCTTTCACCACGGTCTGGACTCCGGGTCTTGCAGATAGCACAACTAATATAGCACGCTATCGTACAAAAGAGCTCAAAAAGGTGTCTACCGGCGGCTTCAACATTGATAACTCCACCTATGATATGCACACCCTCAACGACACGATCTGCGTGGGGACGAAGGAAATTTGGACCATTTACAACTCCTCAAAAGTGGCACACCCTT
>JACMMM010000650.1 GCA_014379065.1 Saprospiraceae bacterium | reverse complement strand
GATTTACGATTTTGGAATTACGATTTACGATTTTGGCGTTGCTTTTGGCGTTTTGCCAAGCCCAACGCCAAAATCGTAAATCGTAATTCCAAAATCGTAAATCCCTCTCATGCTTTTCTGCCTACTTTTGCCCGCAAATGCTGTTCTGGGTAAACATTCTTTTTTGGCCGTTGGCCCTTTATGTTGGGCTTTGTCTCGTGTTCTATTTTGGACAAGACCTGTTTTTCTTTCGGCCAGAGAGACTCGCCAAAACCTTTAAGTACCAATATCCTTTCCCTTTCACGGAGATCAACTTCGATATGGAAGATGGCGGCATGGTAAACGCGCTGCACTTCCGAGTGCCCAACAGCAAAGGGGTCGTTTTTTACATTAAGGGGAATTCGCGCAGCATCAAAGGCTGGGGGAAGTTTGCCAAAGACTTCGTGGGCAAAGGCTTTGATTTTTTCATTCTTGATTTCCGTGGTTTTGGCAAGAGCCGTGGCCGCCGCACCGAGGAAATCCTTTTTAGCGATCTCCAGCATGTTTATAAATGGCTCGCCGACGAATATGATGAGGAGCACATAGTGCTTTACGGCCGCTCGCTCGGTAGTGGTCTTGCTGCCCGGGTGGCCTCTTGGAATCGGCCTCGAATGGTGATTTTGGACTGCCCGTACTACTCATTTTTGTACCACATCTCGCGCTACGCATTTATCTTGCCGATCCGATGGCTGCTGCGCTATCACATTCGCACGGATCGGTTTATCAAAAAAGTGCGCTGTCCCATTCATATTATCGGTGGCACCAAAGACCGCCTCATCCCTTATCGCCAATGCGAAATGCTCAAAAATCTGGCACCTGAAAAAATCACGCTTCACCCCATCGTCGGAGCCAGCCACAACAACCTGCCCGACTACCCGGAATACCACGACCTGCTTTATGACATTCTACACGAAGCCTTTGAAGTGGAAAAAGATTGGAAAATGGCGGCGTGAATTCCCGTAAAAATGAGGACAATGTGATGCCCGCCTTCGCTCCCGCCTGCCGAGATTTGGCGGGCAGGAAAACTACGGCGGGTTAAAAATGTGCTCAATGTGAACTTAACCTGTCTTCGTTAAATTTCGGTGGGTCAAAATGTTACTTATCAGAATGCGGCAGATTCTTCGTTTGTATTCCTCAAAAACAATTTTATCATCCTCATGCAACAACTCGCTACCCTCCTTCTAGTTTTTTTATCCAGTTCTCTTTTTGCCCAAAAAACAAGCGCTCCAGTAACAGGAAAACCACCCGCAAAACCAGGCACCGCCGCACCGGCATCAAAACCGGGTACCACCCCGTCTACCTTAAAGCCAAGTGTACCCTCCTCTTTACCCGCCGTAGCCTCCCCGCCTGCCGAGCCTTGGCGGGCAGGGGCGAAGGAGGGCGCCAAGGCTACGGCGGTTACAAAAGACACAGCAATCCTAAGACTTTTTGAAAAACCTGCCGACATCAAGTGGGTCAAATATTTCAAGGGCCGCCTCGACGATGCAACAGTGGTGGATATCACGCTGGGCTTCGATGGGCGCAATTGCCGGGGATATCTTACTTACGCCAAAAGCCGTATTCGTTTCAGTCTTTCCGGCACGTTCAATACCGATGGCTTCTCCTTGGAAGAGCGTGATATGGCCCGTGGTGTTACCGGATCGCTGCGTGGCACATTGAACAACCGACGACTAGAGGCCGAATGGGTAAATACGGGAAACACCCTTGGAAGCCGCTTGGAGGCTGAAGAAGTAGCGCAGGGTCAAGTGCCTACCCTCGATTGTTCCGACAACAAATGGAGCAGCCGCTATATCACCCGCTTCAATGGCGCACGATGCGATATGGTCTTGGTTCGCTCTCACAACGGGGCCTTGGATGGTTTTCTTTGGGTAGAATCTGATGGACGTACTTATCGGCTCAAAGGTGATTTGAAACCCGACGGGGATTACGAAATGGAAGTGCTGGGATCAGACGACCGCCTAGCCGCCTTATTAAGTGGCAACCTCAAAGCAGGTCAAAATACCGACTGCAATTGGGTGGGTAGCGGCGAGCGCCGCAGCTTCAAATTCACACTCAAAGACCACTTTCTGCTCGGTTGCTATGAATATGCAGACTACGCTACGAGTTACGATGTGCTGTATCCTCGAACGCCGTGTGCCCATTGCAACACCCAACTAGATGACCAGGTGAACCAATGGGTAGAACGTTGTCAAGCAGCTTTTGCAGCCAAAAAAATTCCACTTTCGCCCATCAACCGCGCCAGTAAGCGGGCCAGCGCTTGGCCTGAAATAGCCTGCTGGACAGACAATATTTTTGCTGGCTACGTTACATTTTCTGATACCTGGACGGATCAGGCGCAAGGGATCTCTTTTAATTACGACTTGCGCTTAAACAAAGAAATCAGCCTGGAGGATCTTTTCAATAAAGGCTTCAATGCCCAAAAATATCTATCAGACTGGGCCAACCGCGAAATGCCCAAACTTTCCTCCTTTGCCAGCGACCCAATATATCGTCTTTGGCTTACCAAAGAGGGTTTCCCACTTTTTGCCTTGCGACGGGAGGGTTTGGAAATCAGCACTTTATTTCACCCGCAATATGGTCGGCAAACCTTGCTCGTGCCTTATTCCGGGCTTAAAACCTACCTAAAAAAAGACAGCCCTGTTGGGGAGTTTATAAAATAAGGTCATTAATCGTCATTGGGTCATTAATCGTCATTAAGGTCATTACGTCATTAAGCCAATGACCCAATGACCTTAATGTCGATAAATGACCTTAATGACCCAATGACGAGCAATGACCCAATCACGACCAATGACCCAATGACGATTAATGACATTTTATCTATGGAAAACTGGCAAATTGATTTTGAATGGCTGCGAACACAGCACATGCTACAAGAAACCATGCACCGGGAGGTGTTACCCGATCTGAACACCGTGTTGTTTCTGATCGGAATACAAGAATTGGGGCGCTGGAAAAAGGCTTTTACGAAGGAAGAAAAACAAGACCTGATGCACATTGCAGTCTGCCGCTTACTGAGTCAGGAAGGTTTTTTTGAATTTGTCGGTCGCGACGAAGATGGCTGGCCACACTACAGACAGGCCGTGGAAATGCCCAAGCAGGAAACCTCCGAACAAGAAAAACTCCTGAAAATTAACGCAATACGTTATTTTCAGGAGTGGGAAAAAGAGTAGGTCGAAATTCATTTCGCCTAAAATCTCGGCATCTTTATGCGCTAGGGTTTTCGACGGGATTTTCTTGTCCGCCCATAGGGCCGCAGCCACGTTTCCCCCAGCGCTGCATGAATTGCTCGCGTTGTTCGGGGGGCATATTTTTCCAACGTTCGCGCATGTGGTAGCCGCGCTGCCCCCTTCCCCAGCCGCGCGACCAAAAGCCGCCAGTGAGTAAGCGACCCAGAATCATGAGACCAAGTGCCTGAAAAAATGTGAGCACGGGAAGTGCAAAGATTGCTGCAGCCAGATTGTTCCACAGCAGCATGGTAGCGAAGGTCATTACGGTGACGAAGAGTAGCCCGAAGGCAAAGCCTTTTGCCACCCATTTCCATTTCATGTATTGCATTTTACTATTGATTGTGTGATTGAATGTTGTTGTTAGTCATGGAGCCAGTCCTCAAAATGTTCGCGCAAACGCAGCACAGCATAGCGTTTTCGAGCCAAAAGTGTGTTGATGGAAACTCCGGTTTTTTCGGCCATTTCGCGGAATGGAACATCATTGAGTTCGTGCTCCACAAACACTTCGCGCTGTTCTGCGGGCAACAGTTCGAGCGCCCGGTTTAGTTCGTCCCAGAACTCTTGCGATTCCAGTAGAGCGTCAGGTAGGTTTTGCTCCAGCCAGCGGTCGAACAGCAGATCGTCGGCCAATTCGGCGTCATCTTCTTGATTTTCAAAACTTCCCAAGCCAATTTGGCTGAACGGAATGGTTTTCTTTTTTCGGTAATAATCGGTCACTCGGTTGCGAGCCGTGGTAAAAAGCCAGTTGCCAATCTGCTCGATTTCCTCCAAATCCTGCTGCCGCGTGAGCTGTAGCCATACGTCCTGAGCCGTGTCTTCGGCTACTTCGATGTCCTGAATTTTTGAGCGCACAAAAGCCAATACCCTTCGGCCATATTGCCCGAACCATTCGGTGATTTTGCTGTCGCGTTGCTGATTTGCCAATTCGATTTCCAAGTTTCTCCGCATTTATATTGGGCATGACGGATGAGCCTCTGGCATATTGTAAAATACGCAAAAATATTACCTTCGCTCGATGCACACGCACAGTCTTTTTGAGCTCAACGAGCATATCCGCCGGGTGCTGGCGCTCAATTTTCAGCAGCCGATATGGATTGTGGCCGAGATTGCCCAAGTGGGCGAATCGCGTGGTCACCGGTATCTCGATTTGGTGCAAAAAGGCGAAGAGGGTGAAGTGGTGGCACAGGCGCATGCGGCACTTTGGGCTTCTGAATTCCGACAAATCAATGCCCGATTCCCCTTGGGTCTCAACTCATTGCTCCGGGAAGGATTGGAATTGCGGATGCAGCTCAGGCCGGAATTCCATGAGCGATACGGCTTAAAACTTCACATTACGGACATTGACCCGGCGCACACGTTTGGTCAACTCGATCTATTGCGTCGGCAAACCATCCAGACGCTTCGGCAGCAAGGGTTGTTTGACCTGAACCGCGCGCTGCCGCTACCTCTTGTGCTACAACGCATCGCCGTGATCAGCAGTGAAACTGCGGCAGGTAAACAGGATTTTTTGGAGCATTTAGGAAGCAATTCGTTTGGGTATTCTTTTGATTGTCAAGTTTTTAACGCTGCGGTTCAGGGCAAAAATGTAGAGACCGAAGTGCTGGTGGCGTTGGAAAAAATTGGGAAAGCATCAAAAAGGTTTTACTGCGTGGTGGTGGTGCGTGGCGGCGGTGCCCGGCTCGACCTGATGGCTTTCGACGGGCTGACGCTTTGCCAAGCAGCCGCAACGATGCCCTTGCCAATCTTGGTCGGCATCGGCCACGACATAGACGAAACCGTGCTTGACCTCGTGGCGCACACCTCGCTCAAAACCCCCACTGCAGTGGCCGATTTTCTGGTAAATCACAACCTGATTTTTGAGGGAAACATCCTCGAAGCAGCAAGCGATTTGGTAAGTTTGACGCAAAACATCTTAAAATTCAAACATTTAGAACTTGATCGCGCCGAAACGACTGCCTATTTTGCAGCCCGCGAGCAGATTCAGGAGACCGCCCGTAAACTAGATTTTTTGGCAGAAAATCTCCCGGCGCAGGCATTCCAAACCATACGCGAACAGCAGCACCAACTGGAAAAAATGGAAGCCATTTATTTGAACCTTCATCCCGAAAACGTACTTCAACGCGGCTACAGCATTACCACAAAAAATGGCAGGGTCATAAGGTCGAGTTCAGAGGTTGAATCGGGTGATGCGTTGGAGACTCGTCTGTGGGAAGGGGTTGTCAAATCCAAGGCGTTGCCCATGGATGGCCAGTTTTGATGTTAGTGAGAATTATTTCCCAGAATATTCGACATTTGCCAGCCGCTCTGCCAAATGGACAACATCCCCCGAAAACAACTTTTCCAAGCCTTCGTTTGTAGCAAAACACGCAAAAGCCTGAATCCGCAACGATGAAATATTACTCTGCCTTTGCAGCCTTCTTCTTTTTGAGCTTGAACGCAATTTCTGCCCAATCGGTAGCCGAATTGGAATCCCGGTTCAACCGTTCGTCTTCCAAGAACGAGCGGATGAATTATGCCTATCAAATTGCCGAAAAATCAATCGCCACCAATGCGAAAAAGGCCTCCGATTATGCCGTAAGAGCGAATCTGTTGGCCGTAGAGGTCGGCGACAAGCGAAAAGAGGCCGACGCAGCAGTTATGGCTGCCGATGCCGAATATCGCCTTCGAAATTACAAGGAGTCCGCCGGGAGGTTCAACCGCGCCTGGAACACTGCCCGCAACTACGGTTTCCGCGATCTCGTACTGAGCAGCGCGGAAAAATTGCAGGACATTGCCTTGAAACAGAATGATTTGCGCGAAGCGCTCAAGTGGAGCAGCGAGACGGTGAAATACCTCAAAGAATCTGGCGGCGGCGCACGTGGTGGCGGCGAATCGCTTCGGAAACTTGAAAACCAATTGGCTGCTGCCGAGTCTGACAACCGCTCCTTGCGCGAACAACTGGCCTCCGCCACCGGCCAGACCCAATTGCTGGAAAACACCTACCAGACGCAGCTCAAAGAAGTCGAGCAAAAAACGCAGCTTGTCCTTTCCGAGAAAGATGTGGCCCTCAGCCAAGCCTCCCAAAATGTCCTCCGCGCCGATTCGGCAGTCCGAGTTAATTCACTTCGGCTTAAAAATTTGACGGAGGCGCAAATGATTGACTCCATCGTTAAGGCCCAACAGGAGCGCATCATTCAAACCAATAAAACCCAGTTGGCGGAAGCGCAATTAGAAAGGGAACAGATTGAAAACATCCGAAACATCCTCGGCCTTGTAGTCGTTTTTGTTTTCTTGCTTGCCGTGCTTTTCTATGCGCGATTCCGCGCCAAAAAACGCACCGCCAACGAGCTTTCAGAAAAAAACGCCCTCATCGAAGAAGAACAAAAACGATCTAACAACCTGTTGCTCAATATTTTGCCACCAGCCATTGCGCAAGAATTGAAAGCACGCAACAAAGTAGCTGCCCGCAAATACGACCAAGCTACCGTCATGTTTGTAGATTTCAAAGGCTTCACCAACATCGCCGAAATGTTGAGCCCGGAGCGCTTGGTAGAAGAACTTGACCTTTGCTTTTGCAACTTCGACAACATCATCAGCAAATACCGTATCGAAAAAATCAAAACGGTGGGGGATGCCTACATCTGCGCCAGTGGCCTTTCGGACATGAACGCCAGCCCTTCTGACATGGTGAAAGCCGCGCTCGAAATCCAGGATTTCCTGCTGGGCCTCAAGGCTGAGCGCATGAGCCAAGGCTTACCGCACTTCGATGCCCGCGTGGGCATTCACACGGGGCCTGTGGTGGCCGGCGTGGTGGGCGCGAAAAAATTTGCCTACGACATTTGGGGCGACACGGTGAACACAGCAGCCCGACTGGAAGAGCAATGTGATTCTGGTCGCGTCAATGTCAGCGAAGACGCCTATTGGCTCGCCAAATACGAGTTCGAGTGGCAGCACCGGGGCAAAATCGCAGCCAAAAACAAAGGCATGATGGATATGTATTACGTGACAGGGTTGAAGCAGTATTGATTTGGTGATTGGTTGAATTGGTTAATTTTTACCCGCCGAAGCCTAAGCGAAGGAGGGGGTGATTTGTCTACGATTGGTTACGTCGCTAACAATGCTCACCTTTTCAAATCATGCGCCTTTTCGGACTCATTGGCTGGCCGCTCGGCCATTCTTTCTCAAAGAAATATTTCAGCGAAAAATTCGAGCGTGAAGGTATTCAGGATGCACGCTTCGAGCTTTTCCCATTGGAGCATATTGCTGATTTACCTGTTCTGGTAGCGCAAAACCCTGAGCTGCACGGCCTTAACGTCACCATCCCACACAAAGAAACGGTCATCCCATTCCTCCATGAATTGGACGAAACTGCTCGCGCAGTTGGGGCGGTAAATTGTATAAAAATTGTTGAAAACCAACGGCTTATCGGCTACAATACGGATGTGGTGGGTTTTGAAAATTCACTGTTGAGCTGGTTCGGCGAACAAGATGTCATGGGCTTAGAGGGGATTATTCTTGGAACTGGAGGAGCTTCAAAAGCGGTGGCTTATGTTTTGAAAAAACTTGGTATTCCTTTCAAATTTGTTTCCCGCAATCCTCAAAATGAAAATGAAATCAGATACGAAGACCTCGAGCAATGGTGGAGCCCTTCCCAACCCTCAACCCTCAACCCTCAACCCTCAACCATTATAGTCAACACCACCCCCATCGGCACTTTCCCACACACAGACGAGATGCCCCCGATTCCTCCAGATTTTTTAAAACCGGGCATGTTCGTGTACGATTTGATTTACAATCCCGCCGAAACCCTACTTTTGCACAAAGCCAAAGCCCGAGGCTGCACGGTGAAGAACGGTTTGGAAATGTTGGAACAGCAAGCCGAGGCGGCCTGGGAGATTTGGCGGGAGACCTTTGACTGTTAACTATTGACCTTTGACCTAATGACTATTGACTGTTAACTATTGACCTTTGACCTAATGACTATTGACTGTTAACTATTGACCTTTGACCGAATGACCAATGACTCAATGACCTTTCTTTATGACCATAGACTTTTCAAATACAGAAATTGCGTTTGCCCATCTTTCGGACAGGGAATTAAAAAAAACCGCTTGGCTGTTCAACCTGATGAACAAGCCATGGCTCGTGAAATACGGTTCGGCACTCGCGCTCTGGGCGGTAGAAAACGGCATACCATTGGCCGAATGGGCTGTAAAAAAGACCGTTTTCAAACAGTTTGTGGGCGGCACCACGCTCTTAGACAGCCAGCCCAGCATCGAAAGGCTCGCGGAGTACAATACGCTCACCATTCTTGATTATGGTGCGGAAGCAAAGGAAACAGAGGTTGATTTCAACAACACGATGCGGGAGAATATCCGGGCCATTGATTTTGCCTCCCGTTCTGTCAAAAGTATTCCGATCATCAGTACAAAAGTGACGGGCCTGATTCGTTTTGGGCTTTTGGAGCGCATCCAATCTGCAGAAACCCTTAATCGTGAGGAACTTAGCGAATACCGCAACGCGCTCAAACGCTTAGATGCCATTTGTTACCACGCCTCCAAAAAGAACGTGTCCGTGTTTATTGATGCAGAGGAAAGTTGGATTCAGGACGCGATTGATCACCTCGTGTGGCTCATGATGCGGCGCTACAACAAACAACGTGTCGTGGTCTACAACACCTTCCAGTTTTACCGTCACGACCGCCTCCATTTTCTAACCGAAAGCTACGACCGTGCCCGCAAAGAAGGTTTTTTGCTCGGCGCAAAACTCGTGCGGGGGGCTTATATGGAAAAAGAACGCGCTCGTGCCAAAGAACTAAATTACGAGGATCCCATCAACCCCGACAAGGCTTCTACGGACGATCTTTACAATACTGCGCTCCGTTTTTGCATTGACCACGTTGATAATCTGGCTGTTTGCAACGCCAGCCATAACGCGGAAAGCGCGTTACTCCAGGTGGAATTGATGGAGAAAAAAGGTCTCGCGCACGACCATCCGAACACGCTTTTCAGCCAACTCTATGGCATGAGCGACAACGTGACTTTTAACTTGGCAAAAGCGGGTTTCCGCGTGGCGAAATACCTTCCTTATGGACAGGTGAAAGAGGTAATTCCTTATCTCATTCGCCGGGCGCAGGAGAATACTTCGGTGACGGGGGATGCGGGGAGGGAGTTGAAATTGGTGAGGGAGGAGGTGAGGAGGCGGGGGATTTGATCCAGTTACCTCCCCAAATGCACCAACAACACGCTCACATCCGCCGGATTCACCCCAGAAATACGGCTCGCTTGCCCAATCGTCCTTGGGCGCGTGTGCGCCAGTTTCTGCCGGGCCTCGATGCTCAATCCGTTGATGCTGGAATAGTCAAAATCGGCGTTCAATTGCAGATCTTCCAGTCTGGCCATGCGCCCCACCATTTCTTCTTCCTTCTTGATGTAGCCGTCGTATTTGATGTTGATTTCGGCCATTTCCACAAACTCCTGCTCGAAGGGTGCGAGGAATCGGGCGAGTTCGGGCAATGCTTTTGCCATGCCGGGAATGTCTACTTGAGGGCGGAGCAGAATGTTGTGCAGTTTTGTTTTTTGGCCAATCAGCGCAGAATCAACGCTTTGCAGGTAGCCGTTCAACTCGTCGGGGTTTACCGAGGCATTGCGGAAGAAAGCGTCAATCTCCGCCACCGCCCGATTTTTTGCGTGAACGCGCTCCATGCGGCCTTCTGCGCCTTGCAGCCCGAGCCGCGCGGCGATGGGCGTAAGGCGCAAGTCGGCATTGTCTTGCCGCAGTAGAATGCGATATTCGGCGCGGCTGGTAAACATGCGGTAAGGCTCTTCGGTGCCCTTGTTCACGAGGTCGTCTATCAATACTCCAATGTATGCTTCAGAGCGTTTCAACACAATCGGCGCTTCGTTTTTAGCGGCGAGCGCGGCATTCAATCCAGCCATCAGACCTTGACAAGCGGCTTCTTCGTAGCCCGTGGTGCCGTTGATTTGTCCGGCAAAAAAGAGGTTTTTCACCAGGTTAGTTTCCAATGTGGTTTGCAACTGGGTGGGCGGGAAATAGTCGTACTCTATGGCATAACCCGGACGAAACATTTTGGCATTTTCCAAACCCGGTACCAACCTAAGTGCTTTATACTGAACATCTTCCGGCAACGAACTGGAAAAACCGTTGATGTAAATCTCCACCGTGTCGCGGCCTTCTGGTTCGACAAAAAGTTGGTGTCGGTCTTTGTCGCTGAACCGGTCAATCTTGTCCTCGATACTGGGGCAATAGCGTGGGCCCACGCCTTGGATGCGCCCGTTGAACATGGGCGATTTATCAAAGCCTGTGCGTAACATATCGTGGACTTTCTGATTTGTGTAAGTGCTCCAGCAGCAGAGTTGGTTTTTCAGTTCAGGCGTGTCGGTATAGGAAAATTTGCTCGGCGGGTTGTCGCCATCCTGGATTTCCATTTTGGAATAATCAAGGCTGCGCCCGTCAAGGCGCGGGGGGGTGCCCGTCTTCATGCGACCGGCCTCGAAGCCCAGTGCCACCCATTTTTCGGTGATGCCACGCGCTGCGCTTACGCCCGCGCGTCCGCCCCCAAATTGCTTTTCACCGATATGGATAATGCCGTTCAGAAAAGTACCATTGGTCAGCACAACGGTCTCACTTTCAATCTCTATGCCCATGCTGGTGCGTACACCGCGCGCACGTCCGTCTTTAACGAGGAGTCCGCCTACCATCTCTTGCCAGAAGTCAATATTGGGGTGGTTTTCAAGCATTTGCCGCCATTTGGCAGCGAACTGCATTCGGTCGCTTTGTGCTCTGGGACTCCACATGGCAGGGCCTTTGGAGCGGTTGAGCATCCGAAATTGTACGGCGGTATGGTCGGTAATGATACCCGAATACCCGCACAAAGCATCCACTTCGCGCACAATCTGGCCTTTGGCCACACCACCCATGGCGGGATTGCAACTCATCTGCCCGATGGTCTGCATATTCATGGTGGCCAAGAGGACTTTGCAGCCCAAATTGGCGGCAGCCACGGCGGCCTCACAACCTGCATGGCCCGCGCCCACTACTATTACGTCGTATTTTGGAAACATTATTTGTCAAGTAAAGGCCGCAAAGGTACGTTTACTTGCTGGTGCAGACAATTTTTGGGTTTTTAGACGCTTTGAGTATTTTGATATTTATTCGAAATATGCTTTCTGTTTCTTTTGGTCTTAATTATGTACCCTAAAAGCAATCCATTTAGGAGAAAACTGAGGAGAAATTTTTTATTATGCGATATAAAAACATCTAGTTTATTTAAAGGCTGTGGCTGCTCAGAAGCTGCGGATTCAAGGGCAACTGCTGCGCTCTCAGATTTGGTTACTTCTGGCTTTATAGCCTTATGAATATCCTTGTTTAAGGGAACCAATAAGGCGTTTCTAACCTCGGGATGTAATTCGTTTATTTGTTTTTTACTCATGATTAGTCCATGTTCAAGGGTAATCAACGATACAACGGGTGTATGCATTCTATTGTAATTCCCTATTCCCAATTGGCCATTCCAGTTTTCTCCCCAAACCCATACTTTCCCTTTTTTATCCGTAGCAATGGATTGAAAGCAACCGCCACCTATATCTTCGATTTCTTTCAAGCTAATATTAATCGGAATGGGGCTGTTTTCTTCTTTCCCATCTCCAAGCATCCCGCTTCCATTTCTACCCCAGGTCCAGACGCTGCCAAATTCGTCCAAGGCAATAGTATGCCAACTTCCGCAAGCAATTTTTTTAATTTTGGGCAAACCTTTGACCTGTACAGGAAGAAGCCGGTCTTCAAAATCGCCAGTACCCAGTTGTCCGTACGGGTTATCTCCCCACATCCACACCGTTCCATCCGCTTTAAGTGCCATCGAATGATGCCAGCCCGTAGCGACCTGAATTACGTTTGAAAGGTTTACTGTTTTAATAGGGCTAGATTGTAAATCGGTTGTATTATCACCTAGTTGTCCATAAACATTGCCTCCCCATGCCCATACTTCACCATGTATATCAAGCGCTAATGAATGATATCCAACGGAGGCTATTTGAATAATTTTTTCCTTGCAAAGTACCAATTGGGGTATTTCGGTATGCTCCCTATTCCCATTGCCTAATTCCCCATAATAATTATGGCCCCAGCTCCAGACTTCGCCGGATTCATTCAAGGCCAAAGAATGCCAATGGCCACCTTCGATAGCAACAATGCCGTGTAGCCTATCCACTTGTTGTGGATAATTATAGTCGATAGGAAGCTCAGCCCCTAATTGCCCATAGTTATTCCAACCCCAAGTCCAAACATTTTGATGTTCATCTATAGCCATCGAATGATTGTAACCTCTGGAAACAAATTTGATTTTAGGCAGACCTTTAACTATACCGGGGTAAATTCTTGTGTTAAAAGTACTATCTCCTAATCCTCCATATTCATTGGCCCCCATTGTCCATACGGTTCCGTCTTTTGCGAGAATTATGGTGTGCTGATTTCCTCCATCAATACATTGACTGTTTAGTTGCAAGCACAACAAAAAAAGGATTACGATGGTCGTTGTTTTTTTCATGGCGTAAGGTTGTTAAATTTTAAAAAAGATACTGCAAATATGCTTGTTTGCAAGGGGTGCAAAAGCTACTTTTCATTCTTACGCCATTAGTGGCAAAATTTTATCTTACCACCGTCACATCCCCTTTTTTGTAAATCTCGATCTCCCGCCCGCAGAAGGCCACCCGCGCCCACATCTGCCAGACGAAAACATCGGTTCCTGTATTTGTTGAACTGAATTTTCCAAGCCAGCCATTTTCAGGTGTTTCGGTCTCGAACACGAAATTTCCCCAGCGGTCGTACACTTCCAAGCGGTAACTTAACAGGCTCAGATTATTGCCAAAAAACGGCCTGAACATTGTATTTTCAGTCAATTCGGCTTCTGGAGCAAACACATTGGGAATGAATACTAAAACCGGATCACCCTCCGAGTCAGCCCAGGCCACCTCGCCTTCGCTGCGAGATGTCTCGCAATGGTTGGAGGCTTCGAACCATACTGTTCCGGGCTCGCTCACTGTTACCGAAGGCGTTTTTGCGCCATTCCACCAAAGCAATTGCAATCCCGACGTGTCGCCGCCGATGACCGGGGCGAGAGTGATTCGGACACTGTCGCAAGGAATCAAGAAGGCATTTGGCAGCGCGATTTCTAGGCCGGGTGAAGCGGGTATCTCGACCGTTTTTTCAAAAATGCAGCCGTGCTCATCGCGCACAAAAACCTGTTGAATGCCTGCTGCGAGGGGTTCAAAAACGGACAAATTTTGGTAAGTTACATTGTCCAAAGAATAAGCGTTGGGCAAACTTCCGCCAGGCAAAACGGAAATGGAGAGTGAGCCTGTTGGCGTATTTGGACAGGAAATTTCTGTTTCCAGGTCAAAACCCAAATTTGGCCAAGCCGTCACTGCAATCGTGATCGAACTGTCGCAGCCTTCCGAATTTAACAGTTGGAAAGTCCGGGTTTCTCCAATTGCTATTTCCTGGTTTTCAAAAATATATACCAACCCTGGGCAAACTTTTTCCTCGTGAAACTCTGACGAACTCGGCTTTTCAAAAACCGTGACGGTCACCACAGAATCGCAGCCAACCGAATTTGTCAGAACGAAATCCTGTGAAGTGTTTATCGAAAGTACCACGCCTTGATACGTATAAGTTTCATTGGCACAAACCCCGAAGGAGATGGCCGAATTTGAAGCCGGCAAGATCGAAACCGTGACGGTCACGACGGAATCGCAACCCACAGCGTTTGTCAAGTTGAAATTTTGAAATTGCCCGGGGGCCAAATCCACGCCATTGTAATGGTAAAAACTCCCCGGACAGGCACTGGCGTTCAGCGTCGAACTAGAAATGGGCAAGGCGGACACCGTTACAGTGACAATGGAATCACAACCTGTAGTCGCATTGGTTAGGTTGAAATCTTGCGATTGCCCGACTGCCAAATCCACGCCGTTGTAATTGTAAAAACTGCCGGGGCAAACGCTTGCATTCAGCGTCGAACCAGAAATAGGCAAGGCCGAAACCGAAACCGTCACGATAGAATCGCAACCGAGCCAGTTTGTCAAGTTGAAAATCTGCGATTGACCTACAGCCAAATCCACACCATTATAGTTGTAAAAACTGCCGGGGCAAACACTGGCATTCAAGGCCGAAGTCGAAACGGGTAAAGCGGAAACCGAAACCGTCACGATAGAATCGCAACCCAGCCAGTTGGTTAAGTTGAAATTCTGAGATTGACCGACGGTCAAATCCACGCCGTTGTAATTGTAAAAACTACCGGGGCAAACGCTCGCATTCAGCGTCGAACCAGAAATAGGCAAGGCTGACACTGAAACCGTCACGATAGAATCGCACCCCAGCCAGTTGGTTAAGTTGAAATTCTGTGATTGCCCGACAGCCAAATTCACGCCGTTGTAATTGTAAAAACTACCGGGGCAAACGCTGGTATTCAAGGCCGAAGTCGAAACGGGTAAAGCGGAAACCGAAACCGTTACGATAGAATCACAGCCCAATAAATTTTGGAAACTGAAATCCTGGGATTGCCCGGCAAGAACAGTTGTTCCATTGAACGTGGCCGATTGGCCGGGGCAAGCCGTCAACGAAACAGATGAAACAATGGGTGGACAATTATACGCATCCACCAACAAACGGGCAAAAACTTTGCCACCACATCCCGTGAGCCGCACCGAATCGGAAAAGACGACTATTTCCCATAGTGGGCTAAGCAATTGGCTGTCAATCTGCACGGTATAATTAGTGGAAAGCACATTTAGCCAGTCGAAAGTGCCGTTTGCTCCTGATTGGTCTGGCGCGATGAAGCTGCCATTTTGAAGTAATTGCACTGGGATTCCCGACACCAGCGTGTCTGCCGCGTCAATGATTCCGTTGTCGTTCACATCTGACCACACTTGACCAAGTACGTTTCCAAAACCGTCGTAAAGTTCAACCGTGAGGGGTACGCTCGTGGCTTCACATCCGTTAAAGTCAACCAATTCAGCCCAGTAGGTTCCACTCTGCGTTGCGGCAAAATGGTTGCTCGTTGCCCCAGGAATGGCATTGCCTTCAAAAAACCATTGCCAACTGACGATTTCTGGCAAAGACGGCAGGCACAAAGTATCGGGGTTGCAACGCTCATGACAGCCGGAGGGCAAAGCCGATATGTTCGGCCCCGGAAAAATCACGACCGTGTTGCTCTGCGCCGAACAGCCAAATTCGTTCACCACCCGCACAAAATAAAGTCCGGCCTCCTCGGTTTGGAGACTTGGGCCGCCATCGCCTGTGTTCCAGAATATTTGCCATTCGGGTGGTTGGGGGCCGGTGTAGGAAATCGTCGAGGGCGTTCCGGCGCACACGTTATTTGCTGACAAGCTGAAATTGCTGGGAAGGGGGTTCACCGTCACGGTAAAGGGTGCGAGCACCGCCGTGCAACCTGTGACTGGGTTGGTCACAGTCACGGTAAAAGTGTGCGTACCGACGCTCAGCAAATTGCCTCGATCTTCAGAGAAAACCAGAATCTCATCATTGCCATAGCCGCCGCTCCACGAAAAAGTGTAATTGCCATTGTCTTGGATTTGGAGGGTTACATCGTCGCCCGCGCACACAGTCGCTGCGGGGTATTGGACGCCCACGACCTGTCCCAAATCATTGACTTCCAAAAACTTGATAGTGCCTATCGGCGCGGGATTCACATCCACCGTTTTGGCTGGCGGGGAATAGGAACAGCCATTGGCATTGGTCAACGTTACATCATACACGCCTTCCTCTGTGACCAGCAGCGTCGGTTGATTGGTGCCGTCGTTCCAGACATACATCGCGCTGGGGCCAATCGGTGCGCTTAAGTTCAGGCTGCTGCCTTGACAAATAACAGAGGTGGGCGGGAAAATTGTTCCCGAAAACGGATTGGCCGTAATGTTCACCGATTGAGTGATAGAGGCCGTGCAGCCATAACTGTTTGTGGCGGTTACCGTTACAGGGTAATTCCCAGCAGGGGAAAAACTGTGGTAAGCCGGGTTGGCGGCGCTTTGGTTTAGAGCGCCCGAAACTGGGTCACCAAAATCCCATGCTGTTTGGATAATCCCGACATTACTCGAAAGCACGAAAGCCGCAGCATTGCCTTCACAATTGGCAAGTGGCGGAACGAAAGCCGGGACAGGCAGATTGGGAACAAAAACATTTTCTGAATAACTGGAAGTACAGCCTGTGGCAGTGGTAATCGTGAGCGTGGCCTTGTAATTGCCAGAACTGGTGTAGGGATAGCCAGGTGAACCTTGATTGCTCGCATCTGCATTTCCCGCAACACCAAAATCCCAGTCCCAACTGGCAAAACTCGCTTCCGGCAAACGGGTGCTCTCATCGGTGAAAAACGTAGAATCTCCGGGGCAGGCCAGTTTTTGAGAAAACTGCGCTACGGCCTCCACATCAAGTGAATCTACGGACTGGCAAACTTGCCCATTGCTCAATAATGCCTCCACGATGATGATGTATTTTCCCGCATTGGGATAGACAAAATGCACGCTGTCGCCTACTGCAAATTCTATGGCCGTCGAACCAGAGATACCCGTCCACCACTTGGCACTGCCAGGTACATAGAGTCCAGAATAGTCGTTCAACACCATAGCAAAAGAATCGCAACGGGAAGTCAGGTCTGGCACCCCTTGAACCGTAGCCGGCGGGCAAGGCGGGTTGCCCCCGGGTCCGCTACAATAGTGCAGGGTGCCACAGTGTTCAAATAAGTGTACAGGCGGCGCGGTGGCCGTACAGCCGTATTCGTTGGTGGCAATTACGGTGTAAAATCCATATTGATTGGTGATGTACACCACATTATTACTGCCAATAGGCGAGCCATCGTGGAGCCATTGATAGTCAAAATTAGCGTCATCTGGCACGAGGGCGGTCAGGGAAACAAAAAGGGAGTTGTTGCAAAAGCCCGTTGGGTCAGCAGTAGTCACGCTCACATTGGGCGACGGCAAAGGGTCAATCACAAACTCGCCCGTGCCACGGCATCCGTGTACATCCGTAACGGCAACCGTATATGCCCCAGGCGGAATATTGATGGTAGAGGCAATGCCAATGGGCGTTCCACTCGCTTTTTCCCAAGCGTAAGAAACATAAGAACCTGCAACACTTGCCAAGCCAGAAACCCCGGGACAAAGCCCGTCGGGATAATTCGGGACAGGCTCTGGATTTGCCCAAACCGTGACATTGAAATCGGTCGTAAGGCCGCAGGTTGTCACGCGCAGTTTGTGTGCTCCAGGTGTTTGCCAGAATATTTCGACGTTGTTTTTTCCTTGCCCCTGCTTGACAGTACCCGCCGTAGATGGCAAGATTTCCCATTGATAATCAAAGTCTTGATAAAAATCGGCGGTATAAAATCCCACTGTTCCTTCGCATAAAGCGGGTGTGCCGCTGATGCTGATGTTGGATGCGTTTTGGATGTTCAAATTTGTATTGTCGGACTTGCAGCCCAGACCATCAAGAGAAATTTGCGCAGCGCTAATCGAGTGGGTAGGGTTAGTGTTCCAGGTCACGTTCACGGGGTTGCCAGATTGCGCTGCCGGAGTTCCGTTGCCTACCGTCCACACAATTTCATAGGGCGGGTTGCCGGGCACTTCGTATTGAAGCGGCGAACCTGGACAGACGATGGTCGGACCTGAAATGGCCACCGGATTGGGTGGACGGGCTATCACGCTGACTTTGAGCTCTGCGTTGAGGGAACAGGTTTGGTCGGGACTGGTAGGCACGGCAAAAAGGCGGTAATTGCCAGCCCCAGCGGCAGGTTGATCGGAATCGTCAGCGCGTTTTCGGTAATCAGCGCTTCGAGCTTGAATTGCTGCGCGAACTTGTAAAGATGCGCTTTGAAATAATCTTTTATTTCTTGCACCTGCCGGGTGATGTGCGCGGGCCGCACAAAAACCGAAAAGAAGTCTTGCGTCAGTTCTTCGATTTCTGCATCACGCTGTATTTCACCCCAGCTACCGGTGTAGACAATCTGATTAATCGCGTCAATGGTTGGGTGGCGGTAGAAGGCTTCGGGCACCACATAGCTTATTTCGGCGGGCCGGTCACATTCACCAGCAAAGTAGAAGCAGGTGTGGCCCATCCGTTCAAGGACATGCGCCCATTTGGCGGTT
>JACMMM010000073.1 GCA_014379065.1 Saprospiraceae bacterium | reverse complement strand
CCCCAGTCCGCCTGTGTTGAAGGCAACAAATCGGTTATTCTCAAAATCAAAATTAGATTTTTCTGCCAAAACACCGACCCCACAGTGCTTGAACACATTTTGGTTTTCACCGTTCAGGCCGATTCGAATAGGCCTGCCTGAAGTGTTTATTGCCTCATTAAAATAAAATCCGCGAAACGCTTGTGAACCTTGAGGTAGGTTGTTCCACATCTTTAAACCCGCCCCATCAATCAGATTCCCATAGCACTCAAAAGTAAACACATATAGCAGTAGCATGTTCTTGTTCTCTGCTATGGCAGTTTGGTAATTCCTTAAAAAAAAGCTGTTCTTCAAACTATAGATTGAATATTCCGAGATCATTATGCCAAAGCGCATGTCATTAACCTCTGAGTGGTTCTCAATCTGAACCACACAATGGTCTGCAACGTCAATCCCTCCCCACATTTGGTCGCAGCCTTCAATAATAGTGTTATTCAATACCAGGGTACCGTGTAATGAAGTATTGAAAATGTCGACAGAGAGCCTTATGGATCCATAGGGAGACATCATTTTTACGGTTTTATTGGTCAATGTGAGCGTTTCGCCTGGCTCAACGGAGATGTCTCCTATTACTTTAAACTCAGTAACCGATGGAGGTAAATTATTGATGTCTGAAACGGTGGGGTCAGTCAGTACTTTTATTATGTCATCACAAGAGGTACCAGAATTCAGGGCCGCTTTTTCAGCCAAAAGCCCGGCTCCGAAGTGGCATCCCGTCATCTCATTTTCAAAAATATCACACCCCCAACTCGGAGAGCCTGACAAAAACAAGAAGAAAAAAATAGTGGTCTGGAAGCTTGTTTTGGCGTTTTGAATTGCGTGGAAATGAGAAGGGAAAATGTTTTTCATATTGAAAACAATTTTGGTGAAACATACAAAGAGAACACTCTGTCAGCTGTTGCCAACTGACAAAATACAGGGTAAAATCAGAAAGTGTACAAAGGAAGCCAGTAATTCTTCCGATGCCAAGCCCCAGCGAACAACTATGTCGGTTGGAGCAATAACCGTGAAATTTCAAGCCATGCCTGCACGCTTATTCCCTAAAACGACACAGTTATTAGTGCTTTAATGCCTCGACTGCGCAGATACTTTTGAACCGGTTTTCCGATGTAGGCTTTATCGGCAACAACCTCAGTAGGGCGTGAACGATAACCTTTAGAAGTGGGGATCTTCAGGTAGCCCACAAGCCTTCCCGCCCTCCCAGTCTTGGCAGGCTGGGGACGAAGGCGGGCACTTTCTCACACAATGGAAAAATGATTGCCCACCTCAACGCCTCACCACCAATTTCTCCGCCCAAACCTCCCCTCCCTCAAAGAACCGAACGAGATAAACCCCATCCGGCACCTCCGAAATATTCAAGGAATGCGAGCCAGCACTCAAGCGCTCGGTTTGTATCAATTTCCCATTGAAATCCACGATTTCCAAACGGCCCCCTGAGGGCAAATTATTGATATTGACAAAATCGTGGGCGGGGTTGGGGGAGAGGCTCAATTTCTCTGTATCCTTTGTCAACAATGTCCCGACCGTTCCAATCTGCTGATAACCAAGGAAAAAGACGAGCGTATTCGTCATGGCCGGAACATAGCATTCGCCATGGTCGGCGGTCGGCATTACATCGGTAATAGAAAAATCCACCACACCGGCGGCCAGCAGAGAATCTCTTGCCAACAAACTATTCAGGTAGGGCACCTGATCGTCGGCGGCGCAGTAGAAAAGCCGAAGCGGGGCTTTGGGCACCCAATGATCGTAAGTGTCGTTGGCATCCAGGGCCACGTTTATGGGATGGTCGGGGTTTGTCTGAATGGCTTGCACGATGCTTTCCTGCAACATTTTGAAGGGTCGGGACTCGCCTTCGTTGGCAATGAGCGAAACAATCAATTGTTCGTTCAAATCGGAAAGGGTGATTTGGCCGTCAGAAAATTGCTGAATCGGTGCGGCGTAAATCGGCTTGAACACTTCGGTCAAGTTGTTGAACAGGTTGCCATAAACCGTTTGGTACGACAATGCAGTGTTCGGAATGTAGGCCGGGTAGTAGTACACCTTATCCGTCAGGATCAAATCGCGCATCACCCCGGAAATGCTGTAAGGGCCAGACATGGGCGCTGACGCCGTTATCTCAAATTCATGCGAGGGGTCTAGTTCAATCTCCCGGGTCAAAGCCATGGCACCATGCCCACCCTGCGAATAGCCCGTCACGAACAACTGATCGTTGATAAACACCTGATTCTGTTGTAAAAACTGCCCGCCTGCCCGCAACATATCCAAGGCCGCCCATGCCTCGCTTTCCGCATGAACATAGGGGTGAAAACCTTTTGAGGTGTACCCCAAACCGAGGTAATCCGGCAAAAACGCCACATAGCCCAGCCCGGCAAATAATTGCCCTACGGTCCCCTCTCCGCCTGTGACGACATTGATGGAAGGCACATCCTGCTTCGAGCCCGAGGTGCCATGCTGATACACGAGGCGTGGGTATTTTAAAGTCGGATTGTCAGGCACGGACAACAAGCCCGAAGCGGTGTCCACCAAACCCTGCACACTTTTGGTGGTATAGGTGACGCGATAATATTTCGCCCCGTATTGGATAAAGGGCAGGTTGTTGAATTGGGCCAGTAATTCTGTCTTGGTCTTTTGGCCTAGAAAGGTGGCGGAGACGAGGTTTTGGCTGAAAAGTGTGGTATTGAACGTTACAGCAAACAGCAAACCGAGGGCAATTTTTTGCATGAAAAAGGAGCGTTGGTGGGTTGACAAAGCTCAAAACTAATTCTACTTTGTCACTTTATCTATAATCCCACCGTCCAGTGCTGCACCGCGAGATTTTACGCCGTGGAAGGGTCTTGCGACCCCGCGCCTAAAGTACATTCGTTATGACCTTCGCGGCCACCCTAAAGTGCGGGGTCGTAAGACCCTCGCACGGCCCATGACCTTGCGGGGTGGTAAGACCATCGCACGGCCCAAGATGGGCTCCCTCCTCACTTCAAATACCATTTTGACACATACACCCCCGGAGATGTCTCAAATGCAAAAAGATACGCCCCAACCGGCAGGTTTTGCACATTGATTTCGGCGGTGTTGCTTTCCTGATGAACGCTGCGCATCAGGCTGCCTTGTGCGGAATAAATCTGTAGGTTCAATTCCGAAAAACCAGCGCCCAATTCTACCTGCACCGTTTCTTGGGCAAAAGATGGGTAGATTTTTACCTGAGTTTCAAGCTCGGGCGTTGTAGTCCCGGTCACAGCGCAAGGTATCGGGCATGGATCAAGCGGGTCTTCCGAGAAGCAGTTGTTTTCGTAAAACACACCATTTAGGTAAGGTATCGTTTCCAGCAAACCCCAAAAACCGATGCCTTCCGTCCAGTCTAATACTGTCGGCGGTTCCCACCAGACCGTATCAATGGGCGTGCGCAGACGTACATATTTTCTACCCTCAAGGTCGGCACCTGTTTGGGTGACGGTCAGTGAGTATCCGCCATAATTAATGGTATCCCCCAATTGCAGGGTAAAATCAAACAGCAGGGTGTCACCCACCGGGTGATAGTAATGGTCAAATGGCGGTTTGCCGAATCTAGTAAAATACACTTTGCCGTTCTCTTCGCGTACCCCTCCTAACAGGTATGTTGGCTGACCAGGCCACTGTTCGAAGGGGCCGTTACCGTTGCATATACAGTGACATACAGACTGTCCATAT